>DWVG01000080.1 GCA_019120355.1 Candidatus Ligilactobacillus faecavium | reverse complement strand
TCAACTTTGCAGCAAAGCTTGATGCAGTTAGTTACATCCGTTGTTCAACTTGTCGGAACGTTATGGCTGATGTTGACGATCAGCTGGAAACTTACGTTGATCATCGTTTGTTCAGTGCCGTTAAGTATGATTTGCATCGGCATTATTGCGCCGCAATCGCAGAAAAATTTCGGCGCGCAACAAAAGCACCTCGGAATTTTGAACGGGGCAATCGAAGAAAATTACGCTGGGCAAAACGTGATCAAGAGTTTTAACCGGGAACAAAAGACGATCGATGATTTTGAAAAAGAAAACGAAGCCTTATACCAAGCATCGTGGCGGGCCCAAATGGCTTCCGGAATTATGATGCCGATCATGTCATTTATCAGTAACTTGACTTACGTTTGCGTTGCGATTGTCGGTGGAATTCAAGTTACCAGTGGGCAGATTTCATTAGGAAATGTGCAGGCGATGTTGCAGTACACGACGAACTTCTCGCAGCCAATTTCCCAGTTAGCGAACTTGGCAAACACGATTCAATTAACGATTGCCTCGGCTGAACGGGTCTTCGGCGTCTTGGATGAACCGGATATGCAGGAAACGAAATCTGGCTTACCGGTTGAAAAGAATCCGGCCGGCTTAATTGAATTTGAACACGTGAAGTTCGGTTACGACAACGCGCCGATTTTGATGGAAAATTATAATTTGACGGTCAAACAAGGGCATATGACCGCGATCGTCGGGCCAACCGGGGCCGGGAAAACAACGATCATCAACCTGCTTGAACGGTTCTATGATATTAAAGGCGGCTCGATTCGGTTAAACGGGGTCGATACGCGCGATATGACGCGTGAAGAATTACGCTCTCACTTTGCGATGGTCTTGCAGGATACATGGCTATTCTCAGGCACGATTTGGGATAACTTGAAGTATGGCCGTGAGGATGCTACGGATGAAGAGGTTCTGGCAGCTGCCAAGGCGGCGCATGTGGATGATTTTGTGGAACAATTGCCAAATGGTTACCAAACGGTTTTGGATGAATCAGCTTCGAACATTTCGCAAGGACAACGACAGTTGTTGACGATTGCGCGGGCATTTGTGGCTGATCCGGAAATTTTGATTTTGGATGAAGCAACTTCAAGTGTTGATACGCGAACTGAATTGCAGATTCAACACGCCATGAACAAGCTGCTTGAAGGCCGGACAAATTTCGTGGTTGCCCACCGGTTATCAACAATTCAAGATGCGGATAACATTATTGTGATGAATCACGGTTCGATTGTGGAAACCGGAACGCATAACCAGTTATTGGCGAAGAACGGTTTCTACGCTGATTTGTATAATTCACAATTTGAAGGCAATATTCAAATGGATTAGGAGGAATGAACATGCACAAAAAATTAGGAATAATTTTAACCGCGGGGCTTTCATTGCTTCTAACCGGCTGCAGCAAGGTCAGCTTATCAACCACGGCGAAAACTTATTCACCGGATGAAATGGTTGCGGTTGTGAAGGGCCATACTGCTAATCACAATACTGTTACTTATCAAATTGATAATGGAACAAAGCAGCGGGTTAAGGTTCGCGACAAAACCTTTGTGATTCAGGTTCCAGCAAGTGATCGGCAACAAAAAGTGAAGATCACAGCTGCTTACGATGGTCAGCAACAGCAGCAAACCGTAACGGTGAATGCGGCGAAAAAACTGGGCAATTACCAGCAAATTGTACAAAAGTACAATCAAATGGTTGTCATGAGCAAGTTATCTCCACAGGAAGTGCAGACGTTAAAAGCCGCGGCGGCCTTGAAGAAGGCGTCAAGTTCACCGAATCCGCAACTGATGCAGCAAATGAAGCAGGTTCAACAGGTTGAACAAAAAGTTCAGCAGTTGCAATCCACAACCAAAAATGAACAACTTCCAGTGCAGTTAAGCGGGATTCACAATGTCGTGGATAATTCAGCTTATACGTTGCGGTTGAATGTGCAAAACGGAGACTTAATGGGGGCCACCATGATGATCCCGGTCAAAAGTTTTAAGGATAAGGCTCAAGCACAGCAATTCGGCACGGCGTTTGCGCTTTTCAGTCAAGCTTTGGGTGCCAATGGTAAGCAGGTCATGCATGAATTTGAAAGCAAGACGAAGAATCAGGATAAAACCCAGACAACGTCGAAAACGATTATCAATCACGGTATCAAGTATTCGATCGGGTTTTCAACAACTGAATTATATGTGTATATTACGAAGGCATAAAAAAACGGTTGCGCTTATTGCGCAACCGTTTTTTTTTAATATGTTGGTTTAATTTTTAATGCTTCTTGTTGACTAAAGTCAGCATCAGGATATTTCTTTTTCAGGGCTAATAATAAGAAACGTTTTGCAAGGTTTCCGTTCCGGGCAAGAACTGGTCCGTGGAAGTATGTTCCAAAGACATTCTTGTAAATTGCACCTTCTGAGCCATCTTGTCCATTGTTCCCATGACCTTCAATCACTTTTCCAAGAGGACGTTCGCCTTCGCCCAGGAACGTTACCCCGTTGTGATTTTCAAACCCGTGGTATTCTTCACCGGTCTCTTCATTTTTGATTCGGATATCGCCGATGAACCGGTTATTGATCTGGGTTTCAGTTCGGTGGGGCAAAGCACCGACGCCCGGAATCTTTTTGCCATCCGCGCCAATGTAGTATTGACCAAGCAGTTGATAACCGCCGCAAACCGCAAGCATTGGTTTGTCATCGTTGATGAACTTTTTGATGGCTGCTGCCTTATTTGGCAAATCCCGTGAAACGATCGTTTGTTCATAATCTTGACCGCCGCCGAAAAGGGCGAAGTCGAATTTATCCGGATCAAAGTCATCATCTAAAGAAATGATTTGAACATCAATATCGGTATCCATTTGTTTGGCATAGTATTTTAAAACCAAAATGTTGCCAATGTCACTGTAAGTATTGAGCAAATCACCATAGAGGTGGGCTAAATTCAAATGATATTGCATTATTCCATTCCTCCTTTGATGTAACCTTCGTCAGCAAGCATTTTCCGCAACTGCAACATTGCGGTGTAGGTTGCTAAAACGTAAACGTGCTTTGTCGGCATTTGCTTGATATAGTTGACGGCTTCTTTTAAGTCTGGCCGTTGGGCAAAATGTTCTTCCGGAACCCCAGCAACGCGCATCCGGAAAGTGATGTCCTTATACCGTTCACCACCGGTCAACACTGACGGAATGTGGTCAAATGGCAATTCTTCAAAGCTGCCGTCCCAAATCCAGCTGGTGTCGATTCCGTCAGCATAGTTTGCATTTAACAGGAAGGCAAGGGAGAACGGGTTCTTGTCCGTTTTGATCATTTGCAATACCTGGTCAAGACCGACCGGGTTTTTAACAAGGATGATCGTCACGTCTTTATCCCCAATGTGAACAACTTCTTGCCGGCCGAAGATGTTTTTATCATCAGCGTCAAGGGCCTTGGTGATTTCGTGCGGCAACAATCCGAATTCAGCTCCGACAGAATATGCAGCTAGCGCGTTGTAGATGTTATACGTCCCGCCAATGTGAAGTGTAAATTCGTGATCATCGATTTTAACGGTCGAAGACTGCGGTGTTTGATCCACAATCTGATTCATCCGGTATGTTAATTCTGGCCGTTCAAATCCACAGTGGGGACAGAAGTATTTTCCTAAGTTGCCGTAACTGCGACTGTAGTAGTGTAAAATGTGATCGCATTTTGGACATAAAACACCGTCTGTATTAGCAGGTGCCTTTTGGTCTTGATCAGGCTGGTTGTCAAAACCAAAGTAAACAACTTGGTTTGGCAGATCCTGCAAGTTGTGGAATAACGGTTCGTCTCCGTTCGCAATAATTTTAGCTTGCGGGTGCATTTTGATTCCTTGAAGAATCTTGTTATATGTGGTGTAAATTTCGCCAAACCGATCGAGCTGATCCCGGAAAATGTTCGTTAAAACGAAAGCGGTTGGGGCAACGTACTGTGAAATAATCGGCACGTTAGCTTCGTCCGTTTCCAAAACAGCGATTTTTTTACCGTTCTTGACTTTTTTAGCAGATAAAAATGTGCTGACGATTCCCTGTTTCATGTTTGAACCGCTCGGATTGGTTAGAATTTCCGGATATTTTTGTTTAAGAACTTTAACCGTGAGGGCTGTTGTCAGGGTCTTCCCGTTGGTTCCGGTAACGATCACGATTTCGTAATCCTTTGCTAATTCCTTCAAAACGTCTGGATCGATTGCAAGCGTGATCTTACCCGGAAGCGATGTTCCGCCGTGCATTACATTATGCAAAAACCAATAAGAAGATTTTCCGGCAGCAATTGCCAATTTACTTTTAAGTGCCATTGATCTATCTCCTAAAATTAAAATACTATTTGCATTTTATCATAGTAGAATCTGAAATTCACTTTTACATCCTTTAACTTAATTTGTATTGGCTTCAACGGAAATGAATTTTTGCTGATCAAAGTCATAAAGGCCGCGCGCCGTTAATTTTAAGGTGGGAATAACTGGTAATGCTAGGAACGATAAGGTAATAAATGGATTAAAAGCGATTGGACGGCTGATTGACTGGTAAGCCGCGGTGACCGCGTTTAATTTTTGAGCGGTCTCTTTATATGAAAGATTTGACATCAACCCGCCGATTTGAAGCGGCAAGGTCGCTAATTCATGGTGATTTGCAAAGACGGTAATTCCGCCGCTGACTTTTTGAAGATGCTGAATCGCAGCCAATAAGTCAGCATCATTTGTTCCGACCGCGATAATGTTGTGCGAATCGTGCGCAATTGAGGATGCAACTGCTCCGTGAGTCAGGTTGAAACCTTTCACGATGGCTTTGCCGACTTTGCCAGTGTTGTGGTGGCGTTCAACCACGACCATTTTAAGTTGATCTTTGATAGTATCAGGACAGAAGCTGCCATTATGAATTGAAACGGGTTCGACTAAGTGTTCGGTTTCAATGTGGTTGGGAATTACTTGAATGATATTGGCGGTATCTGACTTCAGCGGGAGTTTGAGATCAGGTTGGGAAAGCGTAAAGTTCATTGTATTTTTCGCAAAGGAGAGGGGGGCGGTATTAAAATCATGGTTTGAAATTAAGTGGCCCTTTTTGATGACTTGATGGATCTTAACATCATACGGATCGTCTAAGACAACGATATCGGCTTGATAATTCGGATTGAGGGCGCCGATGAAAGGTGTTTGGTGCGCTTGGGCAGCGTTCAAGCTGGCCATTGTGTATGCTGTTTCGGGCCGCAGACCATGGTGGATTGCTTTGCGAATGCAGTCATTGATCCCGCCTTCATTTAAAAGCGAATCAACTAATTTATCGTCAGTACAAAATGCGAACCGGTTAGCATTTGATTCGTTAACTGCGTCGACGGTATTTTCAAGGTCGCGTTCAACGGTTCCTTCGCGCAGGAAAATGTAAAAACCTTCATTAATGCGTTCTTGAATTTGGCGGATCGTGGTTGCTTCATGGTCAGTTGTGATTTGATGCTGGCGGTAAACGTCAAGTTGATGCCGTGAAAGACCGGAACCGTGCCCGTCGATTTGCCGACCGGCTTGAAGGCAATCGTTCAGCTTAGCAATCATATCGGGTTGGTTTGATGAAACTGCTGGATAATCCATCACTTCGGCTAATCCGCGGACAGTTGGATCTTGATAAAATGGTTTCAGTTCTTTGGCAGTCAACGTTGCACCGCTGTCTTCAAATGGAGTACATGGGACACTTGAAGGCAACATTGTGTAAACGTCCAACAGTGACTGGTGTGCGTCATCGATCATGGATTGAATTCCGCTTGCTCCGGCAACGTTAGCAATTTCATGCGGATCGGTGAAGATACTGGTCGTTCCCTGCGGCAAAATTACCTTGGCTAATTCACTGGGAGTTAAAAGAGAACTTTCAATGTGAACGTGGGCATCGATAAATCCAGGAACGATGTATTGATCGGCATAGTCAAGGATCCGCCGGGCATGAAAGACTGATGATTCACCGGTCGCAATTATTTTGCCGCCATTGATCCACAGGATATTCGGCTCGAATAATCGGGAGAAGACATTTAAAACGTGGTTGCTTTTAATACATAAATCGATCGTCGTCATTACTGATCCTCCAATAATTATTTGTGTTTTGATAATATTGTTAATCTATTTTAAACTTAAAGGACTAAAAGTCAATGCAATTTGTTAATTATTTTGGGCGAACTTGGAATAAATGTCCGAATTGATAATTAAAGCACCGAAAATTTTAAGTGAGGGAATGAATTTTGCCTTTAAATCGTATATACTTATTTAGAAAGACTTTTTTATGGAGATGGGTTTATGGCACAGCTTTTTTTCCGTTATGGCGCAATGAACAGCGGCAAAACG
>DWVG01000079.1 GCA_019120355.1 Candidatus Ligilactobacillus faecavium | reverse complement strand
TGACTTAAATCATAAAATGCAGCAATCGCCTTTTGCGGTGAAATTTGATATTCATCCCAGAAACGCCGGTTTACAATGCTTGGAGCCGGCGTAATAAAGTCCATTAATTCTGCCCCAAGATTATCCTGTTCATTGGCAGTGTCACCAATCTTTTGGTTTTGAACGGCAACTTGAACCAGTTGGTCTTTCAATTCAATCAGGTCATCCGTTTCTGGAGCAGTTGGAATATTTTCCTCCCCAACAAGATTTAAAACCCGGTTCTTCAAATAATTGCGGTCAAGACTTTCATAATCGCTTTCGTTAATTACACCACAAACAAACTTATCAACTAAACTCTTCACACTCATCATTGTCACTCATCTTTCTCTTTTATAATTCATGGGTTCCATCGGCAACTTCCGCAACAAAGAACCGCGGGGCATAGCCAATTTTTTCTTCATAAACTTTTCCAACGTTTTTTTCGAATTCATCAACCTTATCTTTGGCAACCAATGCAATCCCGCTACCGCCAAAGCCTGCACCACACATTCTTGCTCCTAAAACACCTGGTTGCTTCCAAGCTTCATGTGCAAGTGTATCAAGTTCTTTTCCTGTTACTTCATAATCATATTCAAGGGAAACATGCGAAGCATTTTGAAGCCGTCCAAATTCTTCCAGGTCGCCTTTTTCAAGGGCTGCTTCTCCACGAAGACAGCGTTGATTTTCTGAAACAGCATGCCGTGCGCGCTTCAAATGAGTTTCATCTTTCAATAAATATGAGTATTCATCAAAGGTTTTATTATCTAGTTCACCCAGAGCCTTAATATCCAACTTTTGTTGGAGTTCTTTAACAGCTTCCTGACATTCTGCAACCCGTTCGTTGTATTTCGATTCAACTAAAGCCCGTGGTTTATTCGTATTCATGATCACAATTACGTTGTCCTTTAAATCTAACGGAACGTACTTGTAATCTAAAGTATTCGTATCAAGTAAAATTGCATGACCCTCTTTACTCATTCCAACTGCAAATTGATCAAGAATTCCTGAGCTCAAACCTAAAAATTCATTTTCAGTTTTAACTCCCATTTTAACAAGGTCGAGCCGGTCAACGTCGAGGCCAAACAAGGATTGAACCATTACTCCAAATAACATTTCAATCGATGCTGATGATGATAACCCTGATCCTCCTTGAGGAAGATTCCCCCAAATATAAATGTCCATTCCTTGTTCAACCTGATAACCTGCTTCGCGTAAATAATAAATCATTCCCTTAGCATAGTTCGTCCAATTATCTTCTTTTTTGTATTTCAGGTTATTTAAATCAGTCTCAATTATTCCTAATTTTTCAAAGTTTCCTGAATAGAAACGTAATTTTTGATCATCACGCTTCTTGGCAGCTCCCCATGTTCCAAGGGTAATTGCACATGGAAAAACATGTCCCCCATTATAGTCTGTATGTTCCCCAATCAAATTGATTCTTCCAGGTGAGAAGAAACAATTTTCCGGCTTAACCCCAAACACTTCTTCAAAATTCATTTCAAGTTCTTTTTTATCCATAATTTTCATCCCCATGTCCTTATTTATGTAAGCGATTTATTACACTATTCATTATAATGATTTTAGTAAAAATCATCAATAGTTTTAGTTAATGTTTACTAATTAAAATTAACTAAATTATCAAAGTAAATTTTTAACTTATGATACAATAGTACATAGACATTAAAGCAAGGAGATTAATTTTGGCAACAATCAAAGACATTGCAGCAATGGCAAACGTTTCATCTGCCACTGTTTCGCGGGTTTTAAACTATGATAAAACCCTTTCCGTTAGCGAAGAAACAAAGAAAAGAATCTTTATGGCAGCAGAAAAATTAGATTACCTAACCAAACGAAAACAAAAAAAGAAAAACGTGGGTGGGACCATTGCAATTATTCAATGGTACACCGAACAAGAAGAACTAGATGACCTGTATTACTATTCAATTCGGACTGGAATCGAACAGCGGCTTCACGAATTAAAGTATAACGTTCGCCGGGTATTTCATAATGATTCTCTTGATCGTGCTCAAGATGTTGACGGAATCATCGCAATTGGAAAGTATAGTGATGATGAAATCAAACGTTTTGAAAAAATCAACACTAACCTTGTTTTTGTTGATTCAAATACGCTTGCATTTAATCATAGCTGTGTGGTTCCTGACATTAATGACGCGGTCACCGAAGTGATTGATTACTTTATCGACCATGGTCAAAATAAAATTGGTTTACTTGCAGGAGAAGAATCAACTAACGACGGTCAAAAAGACATCATTGATCCGCGTTTTACATCATTTAAAAACTATCTTACTGATTTATCGCTTTATAAATCAAAATACGTTTATGTTGGCGAATTCACTGCCAAATCAGGATATGAGATGATGAAACAGGCAATCACTGAGCTGGGCAATGATCTACCGCATGCTTTCTTTGCCGCAAATGACTCGATTGGAATTGGAGCAATGCGCGCCTTGCAAGAAGCAAATATTAAAATTCCCGAAGAAGTCGGCATTATTTCCTTTAATGATACTTCGATTGCAAAATACGTTTATCCTTCATTAAGTTCTGTCCGGGTTTATACTAAACAAATGGGAATTGAAGCCGTTAATCGATTGAAATCAATCATTGAAAATGGTGACGAATACTGTCAGATGATTACTTTGAAAACAAAGTTAATTTTAAGAGATAGCAGCATATAAAAAGGATTCACGATCAATTGGTCGTGAATCCTTTTATTTTAATCAATTCCTTCAATTGTGAATGTAATATCATACTTCTTTTCAGCAGATAAACAATATTCCTGGTGAACAGGAGCTCCCCAAGAATCATCACCGCCGACACCCATTTGAGCTGCTAAAATTCGAACCCAAGTAGTTTGCGAAAGCGGGAGTTCTTCTTGATGCGATGCATTTTCTAACTCAAATTCATTGTAAGGAAGGACTGAACTTTCAAATGGCTTATCCAGCATTTCAAACCTTACTCCTACCTCTTGAGAATTTGTCACTTCTAAAAAGCGGGTTCCCATATGATTTCCCGTTTCTTGCGGTACTAAATACGGTGCTAAATTGCTTTCAGCATTTCCCTGATAAATTCCTAATTTAACTCCTGAATGCCGGTCAAGATAATTTTCTTCGGGTCCTAAGCCATAAAACCGATATTTATCAAACTGTTTATTCAGCCCTAATTCAATTCCATATAACGGCAACAAAGGTAATTGCGAAGTTCCTTGGAAACATACATTTACTTTTAATTTTCCGGTTTCATCCATTGAATATTTCACGTAATTATATTGGTCTTTCACCTGTGGAAGTTGATATTTGAACATGATTTCGACATTATTATTTTCAATTTTTTGTTGAATGTCGACAACTTTTTGATATTTTTCAGCCTGGAACCAATATCCGGTCTCAAACCCGAATTGGTTTCCACGATCATTATCAGTTAATGCCCGTGCAAAGATCGTCCTCGGAGTTGTTTTTAAAATTTCTTGACCTTCAAAAATATACGATACAATTCCACCAGTTGCCTTTGAAATTAAAATTCTAAGATTCTTACCCTGAATTCCAAGGTTTACATCGCCATTAATTACTTTAAATGGAACTTTCTTTGATTCACAGGAATGCTTCTTAAATCTCTTAACCTGCTGTGCAAAACATAATTCTACGCCTGCTGGGATTCCTTTGATTGCATCTTTTTGAACAGCATCAATTTCAAAAACATATTCACCTTCTGCTTTGATTTGCGGCCAATCAACATCAATTTTCTTTGTCGTTAACGGCGCAATATTCTCAAAAACGATTCTCTTCCAAACCTCATGACCCTTTTTTAAAAGGCGAATATGAAATTCAATATCTGAAGTGGATTTAAAAAGATTTTGATTTTCAATTTCAATCCTTTGCTCATCATCAATCTTAAATTTCAAGTTACTATACAACTGTTTTACTTCAACTGCTTTTGGTGATGGTTTTCGATCAGCAAACAAAATTCCATCACCCGAGAATTCATAATCAGCAGGGCGGTCATCCCAATCACCGCCATATGTCAACCGTTTTTGACCATTCTCCATTTGTTGTTCAATTGCTTGATCAACAAAGTCCCAAATAAATCCTCCTTGGTACTGTTCATAACGTTTTTCCAAGTCAGTATATAATTTCATTCCGCCAGTTGAATTTCCCATTGAATGCATATATTCACATGAAATATATGGTTTTGCTGGATGTGATTGTAGATATTCCTCGATTTCATTTGGCTTGGCATACATCCGACTTTCCATATCCGAAATCATTTCATACTTGCGGTTCCAAAAACATCCTTCATAGTGAACTAAACGGGTATCATCCAATTTGTGAAAAAGATTTGACATTGCCAAGATATCTTCACCCGCATATGACTCATTTCCACAGGACCATATTAAAATGGAAACATGGTTTTTATCACGCTGAAACATTGAATTAGCTCGGTCGCATACTGCATCCCTCCATTTAGGATTATTTCCCGGGACATTCCATTCCGGATCCAATTTACCTAATTTCTGCCATGATCCATGACTTTCCAAATTAGTTTCATCAATTAGATAAATCCCGTATTCATCACAAAGACGATACCATCGGCTATCATTCGGATAGTGCGATGTTCGAACTGCATTAATGTTGTGTTGTTTCATAAATTCAATGTCTTGAATCATTTCACTTAACGTCAATGCATGTCCTGTTTGATAGTCGAATTCATGACGATTAATTCCTTTGAAAACAATTCGTTTTCCATTTAACAGCATTACACCGTTTTTCATTTCAAATGTTCTAAAGCCAACCCCTGTAGTTACTAGCTCTGTAACTTCACTTTTCTTCTTAAGCTTAAGAACCAATTTATATAAATTAGGAATTTCTGCACTCCATGGTTCAATATCATTTAAATCAACTGTTAAATTCAAATGCGGTTGTTGAATATCGCTGACAATATGTCTCCATATAATCACATGCTTTTGGTCTTGTAACTGACATTCAATTTCACCATCTTTTAATGCCTTAGACAATTTAATCCTAAGTTCAAGATGTCCTTTATTCGCTTTATAATTCAATGTCGCCTTTACAAACAAATCTTTAACTGAAAAGTCAGGTTTGCCGTATATGTAGACATCACGAAATATTCCTGACAACCGCCACATGTCTTGATCCTCAATCCAACTTGAACTTGCAAATTTAAACACTTGAACTACTAAACGGTTTGTCCCTTCCTGAATTGCATCAGTAATTTCAAATTCACTTGGAGTAAATGAATCCTCACTATAACCAATAAACTTTCCATTGAGCCAAACATACATTGCAGTTTGAACACCTTGAAATGAAATATAAATATGCTTTTGTTTACGAATGACATCAGTAATTTCAAAGTCTTTTGCATAGTTTGCAACCGGGTTGGAAGCCGGAACTTGAGGCGGTCTTAGTTCCTCTTTTCCATCCCATGGATATTGAGTATTAACATATTGCGGTGTTCCAAATCCCTGAAGTTCCAATTGTCCTGGAACTTTTACATAATCCCATGAATGGATATCCAAATTATGAAAATCAAAACCTTTTACGTTTTGATTTAAGTCTTTAGCATATAAAATTCTCCACATTCCATTTAAGTTTTGTTTCAATTGAGTTTCCTGTTTTTGATATTCATCATCATTTGCATAAAAATCAAAATCTGCATGCGCCGGTTGACGGTTAACTTCAAATATTTCTGGATCACTTAACCACGCATAATTAAATTCATTACTTTTCATGTTTTCCCTCCTAAAAGAAAAGATTAAGGATCAAAATCATAATGAAATCAATCCTTAATCTCTTAAAAACTACTTATCTTCATACCCTTCCGGATGGCTTGAGTGCCATTTCCAAGCCGTTTCAATCAATTTGTGGACGTCGTCATATTGCGGATTCCATCCTAATACCCGGCGTGCTTTATCAGAAGCGGCAATTAATGTATCCGGATCACCGCCGCGCCGGCCGGCAATCTCTGCTGGAATTTCTTTTCCAGTCACTTCACGAGCAGCCTTTAACATTTCAAGGTTCGAGAACCCCGTCGATGATCCCAGGTTGAATGCATCTGAAGGGTTACCATTCCGTAAATAATCAGCTGCTAAAATGTGCGCATCGGCAAGGTCAATTGGGTGAACGTAATCCCGGATATTCGTTCCATCCGGTGTATTATAATCATCACCATAAATTTGTAATTTATCACGTTTTCCTTGAGCGACTTGCAAAATAATCGGCATTAAATGAGTTTCTGGATTGTGATCTTCTCCAATCGAACCATCTGGCCAAGCACCAGCAACATTAAAGTATCGTAATGCAACGAACTTCATTCCATAGGCTTCATCAGCCCAGTGCATAATCTTTTCCATCATTAACTTGCTTTCGCCATATGGATTGATCGGATTTTGCGGATCAGTTTCCTTAATCGGCATCTTATCTGGAATCCCATAGGTTGCAGCTGAAGATGAGAATACTAATTTATTAACGCCGACTTCCTTCATCACTTCAAGAAGTTTAATTAATCCGGCAACGTTGTTATCAAAATACTTCAATGGTTTTTTCATTGATTCTGGAACCAGCGAATATGCCCCGAAGTGAATTACAACATCAATGTCTGGATTTTCCTTAAAAACATTCCGCATAAAGTCTTGATTAGCTAAATCACCTTCATAGAATTTAGCTTGGAGATCAACCGCTGCCCGGTGACCAGTTACCAAATTATCAACAACAACTGGCGTTTCCCCTTTTTCGAGCAATCGCTTTACCATGTGTGAGCCGATATAACCTGCTCCGCCTAAAACTAAAGTTGTCATTTTTCTTCTCCTCCTTCGAAATTTATAAAAATGGAAGACTATCGATCAGTCTTCCATTTAATTTCTATTAATTCTTAATTAACTTCATTACGTTAGTTGAAGAATCAATCGTCTGGTTATCCTTTGGTAAGACATCTACTTGATCAAATTCCTTTGTATTTGTAATTGTTACCATGACGGTATCATCATATCCGGCTTTCTTAATTGCTGGATCCCAGAATTCCATTATTTCTTCACCCTTATGAATTTGCTGACCTTGTTCTACATATGAAACAAATCCTGTTCCGTGCATGTTGACCGTTCCGATTCCGATATGAATCAGCATAATTACACCATGTTCGGATTCGATTCCAATCGCATGCCGGGTTGGAAAGACTTGGCGAACAACTCCGTCAAATGGTGCATAAACAGCTCCATCACTTGGTTTCAAGGCAAATCCTTGCCCCATTTGACCTGATGCAAATGTTTGATCACTAACATCTTTAAGCGGAAGATATGTTCCTTTAATTGGCGCAACAATATCATATTCGCCAGCAACTGCATGTTCACCTGTTCCAACGCTTGTATCGTTTTCTTCACCCCAACTCTTTTCAAGTTGTTCAACAATTTCAGCGTGCCGTTTTTCAGTTAATGTAACCTTCTTCCAGAAGAAGAATGTTCCCAATAAAATCAAGATAACTGGCAAAGCAATTACAAATAACTTAAATGTCATTACATTTCCAGGTGTAATTGTCTTGTAAGTATAACCTGAAGTCATGTGTGATAAGATGGCGATCGGTCCAATGCACCAACCAGCAATTGCTCCGCCTAACTTATCTAACAATGGCCGAACTGACAACGTTAATGATTCATCCCGGTGTCCAAGTTTTAATTGACCATATTCAATTGAATCGGTGATCGTCATTAAAATAACAAGGAAAATAACAGCTTGAGGAGCTGCAAACATTTCCATTGCAAGAACAACTAATGCAAGGTTCTTTCCTGCAATTGCTAATAATCCTGCACCGCAGAACATAATTAAAATACATGCATAAAATACATTCTTGCGGTTAAACTTCTTTGCTAAAGCTGGAAAGGCTGAAATTGAGAAGAATCCCAAAATCATGTTGATCGTTCCAATGATTGCAAATTTTGAAGATTCACCTAAAACATATGTAAAGTAGTAAAGTTCAGCAGAATTAAAAATATTAATCCCAATGCAGTATAAACCATATGAAACAGCTGTCCACATTAATTGATCATTTCCAAGAAGAACTTTGAAAACATCTTTTAATTTCGTTTCTTCTTTGTTCTTACGTAAATCTGAATCGAGTTCATGAGTTCCCAAGCAAACAACTAACACCGTAATGATTACAATTGCAGCGGTAATCATTCCAAACATTGACCATCCGCGAAGGTCCCCTGAACCACCGTTCTTTGTCAATGAGAAGAACAATACCAATGGCATGATAACCATTCCGACTAAGTTGGCCCCGATATTTGAACCGATCCGAGCAAAGGTCGAAATCTTTTCGCGTTCGCCAGAATCAAATGTCAATGAAGACATTTCTGACCAAAAACTTGTATCTTTGAATGAATAAAAAATATCCATTGAAATATATAAAACAGCAAAAATTGCTAAGTAAATGAGTGGATGAGTCCGATTTAATCCGCCCATATTCGTAAAGAGAACGGCTAATGCGATCGAACTTACCATCCCGCCTCCAAAGATCCAAGGCTTAAATTTTCCCCAGCGCGTCTTTGTCCGGTCAATGGCATTCCCAATAATTGGGTCAATAAAGAGTTCAACGATCCGCAATAACGCAATTATGTTAGTGATATATAAGATCATTGCATTGTCGCCTTTACCAAACAGATGCGACGTTACAAACATGATAAAGTATGTCGAAAGAACTGCGTAGAACCAGTCATTTCCAAATGCACCGATAGCATATGAAATCCGTGTGACCCACTTGTTCCCCTTTTCTTGTTGGACATTATCTTTCATAATGTAACCCCTTTCTTATTAACTTACAATGTTAATTGTAACCGTTTTCTAGTAAAAATCAATATAATTTTACTAAATTTTTCTGATTTATTTTACTATAATTTTTACTAGCTTTATCAACCGGCACAATTCCAACCTTATCAAAGAATTCTTGCATTTAACCAGTCTTGCTTGTTCCTCGTTGGCAGATGAACTATTACAAAAATAAGAAGATATTTATTTCTTATAGGTTTTAGTTTACGGGGAGGAATTTTTATGGGAAAAAATCAGACTAAAAAGCCGCAAAAATATTACATGTCGACTTTAGCCCTTACAATGCTGAATGTCGTCATGATTGCGGGATTAGCAAATGACCCGCAACAGGCTTTTTATGGTTTATCATCAGTAACTTACTTTGCAATTGGATTTATTCTGTTCTTCATCCCAACAGCCCTTGTTTCCGCTGAACTTGCTAGCGGCTGGCCGCAGCGGGGCGGTATTTTTCGATGGGTTGGTGAAGGAATCGGCAAAGGTTGGGCATTTACCTGTTTAATTATCTTGTGGTTCCAATCAACCTTTAATCTTGGAGCCGGAATGCCAAACTTCGCAGCCACAATTATGTTTTTCACGCCGCATTATCATCGGGCAATTCAATTTTTACAGCATCCGCAACATGAAATTTTAATCATGTGTGCCTTCATCGTCCTGTTCTGGTTCGTTACCTGGTTGGCTGCTCGCGGAACCAAGACATTTTCAAACATTGCCAAATACGGGGTAATTATTGGAACGTTTATTCCACTTGCAATCATGATCATTTTAGTAATCGTTTGGCTTTGCCAAGGTCATAAGCCAGCAATGCCGGTCCATGCTAAAGATCTTATCCCGCAATGGAACGGAATGGGAACGTTAGCGCTGGTTGCCGGCGTCCTTTTCTCGTGGGCTGGAATTGATATGAATGCTGCGCACATTAAAGAGTTGAAACATCCGTCAAAGCAATATCCGGTTTCAATCTTCTTCGCTGGAATCCTCGCCCTGTTGATCTTTGTAATTGGGACTTTGATCATCGCAACCGTTATTCCAGCAAGCAAAATCAACATTCTTGATGCATTATTTGTAACGTTCCATGACCTGGGAGCAACAATTCATGCTCCATGGCTGTACATGCTATTTATTTATGCCAACTTCCTTGTGATGTTTGCAATGTGGATCACTAACCTTGCTGGACCATCATTTATGCTTGGCCAGGCTGGTCAAAGCGGGTTATTACCTAAATGGCTTCAAAACTATAACAAGCACGGAATGCCATCTAAGATGATGTATTTCCAAGCAATTTGCGTGACCGTGATTGCCTTTTTAGTAAAATTACTGCCAAATGTTGAAGGGTTCTTCGTAATGATCACCCAAACGATTACCATTTTATATTTGCTGTATTACATTATTATGTTTGTCGCCTTTATCCGTTTGCGTTATACCCAAGCTAACCGCCCACGTTCATTCAAGGTTCCAGGCGGTAAATTCGGTGCCTGGCTGATTACGATCGTTGGAATCGCATCGTCCGTCTTCGGAATTGTTCTTGCTTTCTATCCGCCAACCCAAGTTAAAAAGGAAGTTGGTTCTGGAACAGTTTATGATGTGACGATCGCTTGCCTTGTCGGCGTCGTCTTATTAGTTGCATTCGGCCTTTATCAATTATCAAAGCACCATAATGCAACCCATAACAATGACTGGGTCAATGCGGATAATAAATTTGCTCCTTATACATGGGAAATCGAAGGCCTAAAGAAGCCACAAAAAGTTCAATCCAATGTTCCAAC
>DWVG01000078.1 GCA_019120355.1 Candidatus Ligilactobacillus faecavium | reverse complement strand
AATAACAGCTTTTCTAACTTTCATTGTTATACCCCTATCTAAATTTATTGGTGTATTTATCTAAAAAGATAATCAAATATCTAGTGTAATTATACCAATAAATAATTCTTTGACAAGTAAATTATCGATTTTTGGTAAGGATTTACTTACTTATCTGAGAAAAGTTTAATTTATATGATGTTCATATTCCCAAACATTCATGATTAAACCGGCATTTTGGCCATTTTGATTTTAAAAGCAAATCCTTATCTTAATGATTATTAGGATTTACTTAAATTTATACAAGTATTTTTCGTCCATTGCTGGATCTTGCGATGTTAAAATCTTCGGTCCGTCTTTAGTAATTACAATCGTGTGTTCATATTGACATGAAAGGCCACCATCTGCTGTCCGAGCTGTCCAGCCGTTCGGATCATCCATCACTGCCCGCCATGTACCGGTATTGATCATTGGTTCAATGGTGATCGTCATTCCTTCACGAAGACGCATTCCCTTACCGGCTTCGCCATAATGCGGAACATTTGGCGATTCGTGCATCGTCGGTCCAATTCCGTGACCGATAAATTCCCGCACATCGCCATAACCATTTTCGTCTTCCGTATAATGTTGAATTGCAGCTCCGATGTCTCCGATTCGGTTACCAACTTGAGCTTGATCAATTCCAAGGTACAGTGCATTCTTTGTAACTTCCATTAATCGTTCAACTTCTGGACTTGGTTTCCCAACTACATAACTCCAGCACGAGTCACTCATTGCCCCATGATAGTTAACGACCGTATCGATTTTAACCAAATCGCCTTCCTTAAAAATCAAATTTTTCCGTGGAAAGGCATGGCAGATTTCATCGTTAACACTGACACAAGTTGCATACTTATATCCTTCAAAACCAATTTGTTCCGGAATTGCATCATGTTCCTTGAAATACTTACGGGCAAATTTTTCAACTTCCCAACTTGATACTCCGGGTTTGATAATGTCGCGCAATCCAACGTGCATTCCAGCCAAAATTGCGCCTGAAACTGCCATTTCTTTAATTTCACGCGGCGACTTTAATGTAATCATTTAATTATCCTCCGTTCCAAATCAAATTATTCTTTTCTATTATACCTTAATTTGTTATCATTCGGTAATTTCTAATAAACAATTCTCACGTTTACCGCTGATTTTTGATATAATTTGGTATAATGAAAAAATATGAGTTTACGGAAAGGAGGCATTCCATTGGCTAAAGCAGAGATCGTTTTCGCAACAATTACTGGAAATAACGAAGACATTGCTGATATCATTGCTGAAAATCTCGAAGATCAGGGGCTTGACGTTCAAGTTGATGAAATTTCACAGGCCGACGTCAGTGATTTTGAAGATGCCGATTTATGTATTGTGTGTCCGTATACTTATGATGAAGGAAACTTACCAGATGAAGGAATGGATTTCTTCGACGATCTTCAAGAAACCGACTTGTCAGGAAAAGTGTATGGAGTTGCCGGATCAGGTGATACATTTTACGGTGAATACTATTGCACCGCAGTTGATGAATTCAGCCGCGTGTTAAAGGAAGCCGGTGCAATTCAAGGTGCCCCGGATGTTAAGATCAACCTTTCACCTGATACTGACGAAGACCTTGATACCCTTGATCAATTTACCGATCAATTAGTAGCTAAATTAGAGGAGTAACATAATAATCATGACAAAAAAGCTTTCAATCATTGTACCTTGCTATTGCGAGGAAGAATCAATTCCGTTATTTTATGACGCCGTTGAAAAAGTTGCCCCGCAATTACCAAATATTGAACTTGAATACTGGTTTATCGATGATGGTTCATCGGATAATACCCTTGGTGAATTACGGAAACTTCAACAAAAAGATCCGGCACATGTTCATTACGCTTCATTTTCACGGAATTTTGGAAAGGAAGCTG
Organism: Candidatus Ligilactobacillus faecavium; assembly: GCA_019120355.1. GTDB lineage: Bacteria > Bacillota > Bacilli > Lactobacillales > Lactobacillaceae > Ligilactobacillus > Ligilactobacillus faecavium. The sequence goes on along the minus strand of DWVG01000078.1, from coordinate 909 downwards.
GTCTTTACTGTGGACTGCAACAAGCAACGGGGGATTATGTTGCAGTAATGGACGTTGACCTGCAAGATCCGCCTGAATTATTGCCAAAAATGCTTGGTTATCTTGAAACCGGCGAATACGACTGTGTTGGAACACGCCGGGTCGATCGCAAAGGCGAACCGCCGATTCGGTCATTTTTTGCCCACATGTTCTACAAGTTGATCAACAAGATTTCCGACACTGAAATCGTTGACGGAGCGCGCGATTACCGCTTAATGACCCGACAAATGGTTGACGCCATTCTTTCAATGTCTGAATATAACCGGTTCTCAAAGGGAATTTTCAGTTGGGTTGGATTTAAAACAAAATATCTGGAATACCAAAACAAAGAACGGGTTGCCGGTAAAACAAGCTGGAACTTTTGGAGTTTATTGAAGTATTCCATTGATGGAATTGTTTCATTCTCCCAAACGCCATTAAACATTGCATCATATGTTGGATTGTTTTCATCATTTGCATCCGTTATCGGAATTATTTTCGTAATTGCACGGAAACTGATTTACGGCGGCTCAGCATTCGGATGGGCATCGATGGTATGTATTTTCCTTTTCATCGGCGGAATTCAACTTCTCTGTCTTGGAATCGTTGGAAAATACATCGGCAAGATTTTTATGGAAGTCAAGAAACGTCCGGTATATATTTTAAAAGAAAAGAAATAATTTAAAGCATTAACCAGCCATGAGAAATCTCATGGCTGGTTTTTTCATTTTTTGCTTAATTCCTCAACCTTTACGGTCCCTTTATCCCCTCTTCTCTTTTTAGTCCCCATGCTTTAAAATGAAGAAAGAATAATATAAGGAGGACCTTCAGGTGGAATTTTCGTTTGACCGTCAAAATCATAAATTCGGATACTTAAAATACACCGCAGCC
>DWVG01000077.1 GCA_019120355.1 Candidatus Ligilactobacillus faecavium | reverse complement strand
CCATCCTTTTACACTTGCCATTTCTGCTGCTGCCAGTGAAATCGGCAAGAACCAAAAAATTCCGAAAATGATTACAAAAAATAATAAATGTAATTTAGCCGTCGCAAAGGTCGGGTACTCGTAAACCGTTAGTACCATCAATGCTGTTAATGAAAGAAAATCAAACAGCGATAATTTTCGACTTTTTCCCATATTAAAATCTTCCCCTAAAATGAATTACTTCTTAGTCTTTAAATACTTTTCATAGTATTCTTCAAGCAATTCGTTGATTTTTTCAGCAATGACCCCATAAGCCTTGCTTGGTAAGTTTGCTTCTGAAACCCGGATAATTCCTGGCTGAGTTCCAAAACCAACTCCGTCCATTAAAATAACCCCGTTGTCTTCAGAAAGTTTCATCAAAAAGTCGATTTGAGCAAACGACTTTTCAAAGTACTTTCTGAATTGCTTGCCGTATTTCTCCTCAGCAAGCTTATAAATATCGATCAAAGTATAGTACTTCGCATTTGTTCGTGAATTGTCCGCTTCAATGCCAAGGCCCTTGACCAAATCGGTATACCGGCGGTTAACAACGTACCGGCATTCATCAATATAGGCATCCGTTGAGCCGTTTGCATAAACCAAGTGAGTCAATGCAAAGAGCACTTCCATCATTTGTTGCGGCGTTGAGAGCCCTGAAGTATGATAAAGTCCAATTGACCGGCTATCAGCGGCAATTCGTTCGATAAACGGTAATTTATCCGGATCAGTTTCAACTAACCGGTAACGGTTATTGATCTCAGCTTGTTCATCCGCCGGCAATTCATGGATCAACCGGTCAAAAATGTTATTCTCATTCATTGCAAGCAATCCTAACCGCCAGCCAGTTGCCCCATAAAGTTTTGAAAATGAATAAATTAATAATGTATTTTCCGGTGCGACACTGTATACAGTCTGAAAACCATCGACAAATGTTCCGTAAACGTCATCAGTAATGATCATCAAATCCTGATTTTCCTTCACAACTTCGCGAATCTTATCCAAAACATCATCATCAAATGCCCGTGAAGCTGGATTAGTTGGATTAACAATAAACAACGCTTTAATTGAAGGATCCTTTAATTTATCTAATTCAGCTGGATTAACCTTCCAATCGTTGTTTGGATCAGCTTGAAGTTTGACTTCAACTAATTCATAATCGTTTAACTTTGGAATTTGCAAGTATGGCGTGAAAATTGGCGTATTGATTGCAATCTTATCCCCGGGTTTGATTAAATGATTTTCAGCCAATGAATGGAAAAGATATACAATCGCAGCCGTTCCGCCTTCAGTTGCCAGCAATTTTGTTGAATCTGCAAGTTGCACGCCGTTATATAACGTTGATTCGAGATACTTATTCAAAATAACTTCGGTATTTTTCAAAATCCGATTTGGCGTTGGATAAGTATTTCCCATGATTCCATTTGTTAATTCAGCAACAAAATCATCCAAATCCAGGTTTAGTTTTTGTGAAACATAGTCTAAAATGTCCAAAATAAACTGATCATTTTCATGGGTTTGCGGATCAAGAAAATCCTTTAATCGGTCTGTGATTCCTTTTTTTTCAACATATCCGGCCAAATCACGGCGGTTGATCGTTCGTTGCGATTCATCGATTCCAAATTCAGTTAACCGAGCAAACGCTAACCGCGCCTTAGTATTGATCCAGTTCGGATTTCCCTTCCCCGCATTCAAAAATTTATGATTATTTTTTTTCGCTAATTTAAGCATTAGACTACTGATTTCAAAAGCTCCAAGTTTTTCTAAAGCTTTTTCTTGGCCAGCATCCATATTAAAATCTGTCCCTTCTGCCTTTTAAAAATACATCTAAAAATTATACCAGTCTTCAAGATAAAATAAATAAGTTTTTAATTATTTTTATCTTTGAGAATTTTATCCCACGATTCCATCTGATCGATAAATTTTTTGGCTTTGACATAAACACCGACTTGACTGTTATAGATTTCATCCAGCGTTCGGCGTAAATTATGCTTAGTCGTTTCTTTTAAATTGATCGAATTCAATTTTGTTAAATCGACAACGCTGAATTGCCGTAAAAAGTAAATTGTCCGTTTATCTAAATGTAACCGATGTTCATCTAAATGCCAATGTTCTTGACATAACAATCCGCCATACATTTCAGAATAATCAAATGGGAGATCATTACGCCCACAAACCGCACACGCCTGCCAGTTTGGTTGAACCCCGAAACATCCAAGCAATTTAACCTCAATAATATTGGTAATGATGGCTGGATCATAGCCTTCATCAATTAATTGTAACGCGGTTGCAAGCTGAGTAAACCATAAACTCGCCAAGTCCAGCTGATTGCCAAATGCTTGGCGAGCTAATCCAAGAATATATGAGGCGTAGGCGTTAAGTTCAATATCTTGCGAAATTTCTTGGTACTGAGCAACTTCCCTCGTCGTCGTAATGAATGACAGTCCATCATCATTGATTTTTCCAATATAGGTCCCGTGGGTAAACGGTAAAATTGCAGCTTGCATTCGAAAACCGCGTTTCCGCGCCCCACGAACAAAAAACGTCTTAAAACCAAAGCGGTCAGTTAAAATCGTCACTAACATATCGCGTTCACGATAATCTTGCCGGCTGACAACGATTCCCGTAAACTCTTCGTCTGAATAACTTCCCACTGATTCACCTGCTTACTATTTCAAAAGTAAAATTACCCCACCAATGGCAACGACCACAATTGCAGCGGCAAACCATTTCTCATACCGGGTGAAAATCGGTTCTCCAGGAGCCTGTTCTTTCCGGGCCTTGATAAACAATGGAATTCCAATCATATATGCAATAAACGCAATCGTCACGTAATTGATTCCGGCTGAAATTCCCATAATCAAAGTAAATAAAGCAGCTAAAATTCCAGTTACTAATGCACTGATTCGGCCTTTTTGCCCCGGATAATTTGCTTGTTTAATTGAAAGTTTTATCAAATATAATGCACTAATAAAGTACGGTGGAACCGTCATCGTTGCCACGATCGTATACGCCATTTGGAAAGCGTTACTAGCAAAGTGGGACAATAAGATGATCAGTTGCATCACAACTGTCGCTGCAAAAAGCGAGAAGATCGGAACGTGCTTCTTATTTTCCTTTGCGAAAATCTTCGGAAATGCTCCATCCTTTGCAGCAGCAAACGGCATTTCAGCTAACATCATTGTCCATGATAACCAGCATGACAAAACTGAAACGATCAACCCGGCCGCAATGATCAGCCGGCCTGCTGAACAGTGCATTGCCAACGTCAATAATTGAGCCGTTGACGGTGATACCATCCGGGCAATCTCACCGTATGACAATAACCCTAACGGCAATAATGAAACAATAATGTACAATGCAAGGCACATAAAGTAGCCGATTGCCGTTGCCCGCTTAACTTCAAGTTGTGATTTGGCCCGGTCTGATAAAACGACTGCTCCTTCAATTCCACCGAACGCCCAAAGCGTAACGGTCATGGTTTTCAAAACTTGGTGCGGAACACTTCCAAGCGCTTGATCATGCAACGCTGGAATTGATTGCGATGCACTGAAGTTAGTTGTAAATGTGACCCATTTAAAGTGGATCGCTAATGCAACGATAATCAATGCAATAACTGCCATCCGGACAACCGTTCCAACAACCGTTACCCAACCAGCTTGTTCAATTCCGTATGCAATAATAAACGTCATTCCCCATAAAATAATCGTTGCGCCAATTACTGACGGCCAGTTATTTCCGCCGCTAAATTTTTCCGGGAAGAAATAATTCAACGTGCTCATAATCAAAACCGCATATGCAACGTTTGAGAAACACTCACAGATCCAGTAACCCCATGAAACAAAAAAGCCTGTAAACTTTCCAAAACCGGCCTCACCGTATTTATATAACCCAGTCGTTAGATCTGGTTTCAACTCAGTCAGTTTCAAAAACATTGAAGTTACAAACCACATTCCAATTCCGACAACGATCCAGGCAATGATTTGCGCTTTTGCCCCCGCAACCGATGCCATATTTTTCGGCAAGTCAAAAATTCCGCCTCCCAGCATCGCACTTAAAACGACACTTGCCAGACTTAATAATCCGAGTTTCTTTGTTTTGTTGTTTTCCATTTAATTTCGTCCATTCTTTCAAATTTTTCTTTCTATTCCATTATTTTTCAATTTCATGCATCCGTGGATGTCGATGGGCGAAAATGAGACGCTTTATTTGAATTTGTTGAAGAAAAATTTTCATGTCATCCACGTTCCTTTCAATACTTTATTTCAAATTATACCAATTATTAATCAAGATTACACCTATTAATTTCGAAACCAACCGAATTATTAACCTTCACCTTACAATTATGCTAGACTTACTCGATAGAAAATAACAAATCATTGGGGTGAATTAAATGACTTATCTATTGTATGGTGTCTTAATTATTATCGGATTGATTACCGGCGGAATCACTAGTCTTGTCGGCGCTAGCGCGGTTACCTTAATTGTGCCGACCCTTTCAATGCTTTTTCATGTTGATGTCCATACTGCAATCGGAACCAGTCTTTTCGTTGATATCATAACTTCGATCGTTGTATCGTACAATTACTATCGGAAAGGTCACGTTGAATTAAAGTCTGGCCTTTGGATCGCCGTTGCATCAATTATCGGAGCTCAAATCGGCGCAACAATTGCCAATCAAACAAAGGGCGTTACCCTTTCCGGCCTTTTCGGGATCTTATTGATTTTCTCCGGAATCAGTCAGTTACGGAAAACTAAAAAAGGAAATCAAAAGACACAAAAGAAAATTAATTTTAAACACCAATGGACCGAAATTTTGACGGCCGTTTTAATCGGAATCGGAATTGGAATCATCAGTGGAATTTTTGGTGCTGGCGGCGGCGTCATGATTTTGCTTGCCTTAGTTGTCATTCTCGGATATCCGATGCACACCGCTGTTGGAACCTCAACCCTGATCATGGCCATTACGGCTCTTTCATCCGATGTGGGTTATTTTACGCATGGACACATTAACTTTCTTTATGGAATTTTACTGGCCGTGGGTGCTGTCATTGGCGGAATGATCGGATCAAAATACGCTAATAAGATCAATGATCAAAAGTTAGCTGTTTTCCTTGATATTTTCTTCATCATTATCGGAATTATCATGCTTTTGCAAATGGTAGGTTAACGCAATGAAACAAATTACGTCTGATTTATATTTAATAAAAATACCACAGGTCGATTCCCGCGCCCCGCAAGTTAATGTTTACTTTTTAAAAGATGAAAAATTATTAATTGACGCGGGACCGGATAACTATCCTTGCTATTTAAAATTACAGCAGGATTTAAAAGTTCTCGGAGTTAACCTTGAGGATGTGTCAGTCGTTTTAACCCACCATCATCCGGATCATGTCGGATTATTAAAATACTTTCCGGAAGAAACAATGGTCTATGCTGACTCGGGAATTCAATATTACGGAACATCTGCATATTTAAATGCGATTGAAGAACAGACGCGTCGACTGCAAGCTCTTGGCGTTCCGGAACATGCCATTGAGCAGGTAAAGTCTCAGCTTCAAAAGCGGTTTTTGCCTTTTGGGGAAGACATTAACTTCAAAGATTTAAGTCGGTTAAATGTTCCTTCTGTTAAGGTTCACCGTTTCAACGGACATTCTTCTGCAGATATTGTTTTCCAAAAAGATAATTACTTTTTTGGTGGTGATTTGATTCTAAAAGGAATCTACTTCAACATTCTTTTAGATATTGACCCCGTTACCCAAAAATTGTGTCTTTTGAACCAAGAATATAATCAAAATATTGATACTATTTTAAATACATTTAAAATCCAACAGTGGTATCCAGGGCACGGCGATCAAATGAATTTTTCAAGTTTGATTAAGGTCAATCAAAAATATCAAAAACTCAGTCAGCTGATTCACCAACAAATTGCTCAATCCTTTTCATTTTCTGATTATGATTCAGCAGTATGTGAAATTTACAATTACTTTCCGCGTTTAAACGATTATTTCTATTTATCTGACATTTTAACAGTGATTAAATGAAAATGAGGTTGTGACACCCATAAGTCGCAACCTCGTTTTATTTAAAGCGGATACTCCTGTTTAATTTTAAAGTAACTGCCGCGAATCGTTCCCGCCAATTTGGATCGCATTTTTGCAAATTTGAATTTGCCTTCAAACTCTTTCGGAACATCCATATGATCGCTTAGTTTAAAACCCACAGCTCGTTTTTGCGGATCATCCAAATCATACATTACATTGATTGACAACCCATTTTGATAAAACACGTATAAATGGTGAACGCGTTCGGTCATAAAATCAGCCACTTCAAGCGGTAAATATTTAAATTCCAAATCTCGTTCGGCAACGATTTGATCAATCATTTGAATAATGTCTGGTCGTTCAGATGCCGGAAACGTAATAAATTTTGTCTTAAAGTGATTCCAATAGTATCGAGCTTCATTTGCCCTTAAGCCGGCAAGCTCCTTGGCAAAGGGTGAACTTTCCAGCCCTTCAATATCTACATTTTTAAAATTGATTTCGCCCATCTTCGACCTCCAGATTTGTAAATATTAACTAAATTATTTTGCTTTTTACTTAAGAAAACGCAAATCGTAATTATTTGAAGCCGTTTTCTTATACTTTAAATTCAATAACTACTACAATAAACTTGTAAAGAGAATTTTACAAATAAACTAATTATAAGGGGTTATTACTTATGGATTATGCAAAAGAAGAAGCAAAGTTATTAACTAAGATCAACGATCAAATTGAAAAACTCGACATCAATTTATCCAAGATGGGAAGTGCTGAAAATAAGCTTGCTCATTTTGCCGATCAAGAAAAAACATTACATGATCTGCACAGCATTATCCGCGATGGAAAAAAGATCGATCGTGTTGAAAATCATGCCGAAAAACAATCTGAAAAAGAAGTCCAAAATTGGATCAATGATGAAAACAGTACCGTTAATAAAATCGAACGGAAAGTCAATGATTTAATTGGGACCCTTTCAAATGTCAGCGACGATGATTCCAAAATCAAAAGTTACGTTGAACAAAAGAAAGTTATCGGTGATATTAAGTCCATCATCAAAGAATTTAGTAAGTAATTAAGGATTAACGAGATTGTAACGTTTGTTACAATCTCGTTTTTGCATTTCTAAACATTTAATTTTTAATAAATAAATTTCGAGAGTGAATTTTTCCCACCATTCTTTTTAGCCTTGATCCCTGATTATACATCAGCATCAAATACGTTCCATATGTATTCGGGAGATCTCCAATCATCACGATTGCCTGTTCAGCTGGAACCCAGTTGATCGTTTGAGTATTCAGTTCTTTCGCCTTGTAAAAACGGAAGGTTTCAGTCTGCGAAGCGGCAAACGAACGCGGATGCTTATTTAAAAAATCACGTAAAAATTGATCATCATTCATTAACTGATAGCACAAATGATTATCAGCCTTTTCCTTGTAAATCACTTCACGAGTAAGTTGATCAACATAATTATTATAATATGTTTGCGCATGGGCTTTGACAACTTTGAAATGAATTTCAATCTGTGAATTTTGCCGAAAATATTTAAGCTGATTAATGAAGTAGCTGCAAATCGGCAAATTTGCACGGTTACCATTGATCCACTGAACAACATTGTCACTATCCGTTACAATCATTATTTCTTGATATTGATTCGCAACTGCCCATTTTAATGCCCGAACAATTGCTAACGCTTCTCCAGCATTATTCCGTGCTTCAATAAAGCGCGTTTGTTGACCTGTAAAGCGTTCTTCATGAACAACATTCTTCTCAGAATCAACCGCAACAAACGCCCCACTATAACATCCATAACTTTCAATATATGAACCATCCGTGTATAAAACGATTCCTTTTTTGCGAATATTTTGCAGTAATGCTCCAAAATCAAAATATCGGCGTAAAGTTGCTCCAGGGTGAGCAATCAAAAAATTAACGACCCGTTCAGTTGAAAGAAAAACCGTTTCTTGATCATTAAAATTAACCACATAAAAATTCCCGTTTACGTTTTTTTGAGATCGATTTGGCACTTTTCCTACGAACGCTTTGGCCTCACCCAACGTTTTAAAAGCCTTCATTTTAGCATTTGAAAATCCTTGAGTCTGCTTCCATGCATCAAGATAATTCGAATAAATCCCAGGGATTCGCCCTCGCCGAACCGCATAATACTTCATTCTTTCTCACCTCGCATGCATTATTTTACCACAAAAGGAACATATGTTCGATAATAATCAATAAAAAAAGGTGACTTTCGTCAACCTTCTACTTTTCGTTTTCATTTAACAATGCTTGCTTCAAGGCTTTCGTTTTACTTAATGAAAAGACCTCTTCGTCATCGTTCTTAAAGTAAATCACCCGCATCTTATAGTCGACGCGTTCAATATTTTTCGGATTAACCAATAACGAGCGGGAAACTTTTAACAATCCTGTTTCTTTCTCCAAGTTAGCAATGTTATCGAAAAATTCATATTGTCCATCTTGCGTAACCAAAATTACCCGGTGCGCCTTATCTGATGACGTAATATAAATGATTTTCTTTTCTTCAAAGTTTAATACTTGATTGCCAATTGAAAATGAATACATTTTGTCATTTTCAAGGGCTTTTTTTTCGATTCGTTCGTACGCTAAATTCAGCGTATCAACGATTTCGATGCGCATTTGCTCATAACCCATATCTTTTGTGATGAATCCAAGCGGTTCAACCTGGCGTTGAAGGGTTAATGGTGCCATTTCTGTATGGGTTGTGACAAAAATGATTTTCCCGCTGATATCATGATTTCGAACCCATTGAGCAAGATCGATTCCGTTAATATCCGATCCAAGATCAATATCAAGGAAATAGACCCCTTTTTCAATCGAGTTGTCTTTAATATAATCTTCAATCGCATGCGGATCTGATGATTTAAACGCCAACTTGTATTGGTTGGGATGAAACATATTAAAATCGTTGATAATCGAGGTCAAATTCGCCAACTGTTCAGGATTATCTTCACAAAGAATAATTGGATATTCCATGTTTCCAAATACGCTCCTCTTCATCTCTAATTCAAACAATAGAAGTTATTATACAAAATAATTTATAAGAAAAGATTAAGTTTTTTAAAATTATTGAACTAAAAAAGGCTGCGACCCACGTCACAACCTCTTTCAATTCGATTAATATTCAAATTTTTTCTGTTATTCTTGGTCTTCTTCAGACTCATCTTTTAAAATACATTCAGCATGCATTACGTTGCCTTGCGTTTCAGTATCTAAAACAAATGAACCGTTTGAGTAACGATCACTCAGCGGATGGTCAGCGGGATCAATTGAGACGATCTCATTATGATCCGTGATTACGTGAATTTCTTGATCTGGCTTGATCGTAACGACTGCTGCAACGCGGTGCGAATTGCGTTTCAATTCACGCAGGACTTGAACTCCGCGCCGAGCCCGGGTCGTTTGCGGAATCTCGTTGACCTTCATTTGCTTAAATGCTCCGCGATGAGTAATAATGCCAATCACTGCATCATCATTTACCAATTTGACCGCGCTCAAGTAATCGTCCCGCAGATCCATGTTCTTAACCCCTGCAGCCTTAGCACCTAAAACAGAGACTTCACTCAAATCATAGCGTAAACCATACCCGCCATAGGTAATCGCAAGAACTTGTCGTGGTTGATCATCGTTGACAAATTCAACGGTCAAGACTTCATCCGTTGGGGCCTTTAACTTAATATACATGCTAGCCCGTGAACGGTATGTCCGCCCCGGTTGCAAGTCGGCTAACTTGGTCTGTTTGATCAAGCCTTCCTTTGTTGCAATTACAAACTTTCCATCCGCTTTCAGGGACTTCAAAACCTCAACGTGCAAAACAAATTCATCTGCATCCAAGCCAATCGTTTGGGAAAGGTGTTCGCCCGTATCTTTCCAGCGCATTTCCGTAATTTCGTGAACTGGCCGATAAATCATATTTCCCTTGTTCGTAAACAT
>DWVG01000076.1 GCA_019120355.1 Candidatus Ligilactobacillus faecavium | reverse complement strand
AATTCAAAGTTATCAAGCTAATCATATCATACTTGACTTTTTTTGACTATTCTTGATTATCAGCGTAAATTTCCGGTTTCAAAACCCCAACGAATGGCAAGTTCCGGTAGTGGCCCATGTAATCAAGCCCAAAACCGACAACAAATTCGTTTGGTACCTTGAAGCCAGTATAATCCGGAACGATTCCTTCGATCCGCCGATCCGGTTTATCTAATAAAGTACAGATTTTAACTGATTTAGCGTTCCGCTTTTCAAATAAGTCAACTAAGCATTTCAATGTCCGGCCAGTATCAATAATATCTTCAATGATCAACACATTCCGGCCTTCAACGGATGTATCAAGATCCTTAATGATCTTGACATCGCCAGATGAAACTGTTTCGTTGCCATAACTTGAAACATCCATAAAATCTAATTCGCAGTAGGTATTGATTTCGCGAACGATATCAGAATAGAAAACGGCAGCACCCTTTAAAATGCAAATCACAAGCGGATCTTTGCCTTCAAAATCCTTGGTGATCTGCTTACCCATTTTTTCAGTTGCATCTTGAATCTGTTCTCGACTGTAAAGAACTTTCAAAATATCATCATTCATCTTTTTACCTCTTTCTGTACTTTATCGCTACTATGTAACGAATTGTAGCATTTTCCACGGGTTGTGACAAATAGATCATCGAATTTGGCTGATCACCGAAAAGCGCATAAACTTCCTGGTGTTCATCAGCAATCACCCATAATGCTTGCCGCTCCCGTTGCGAAATTTTTTTATCAATTAAAAAGCGGGTCAGCTTTTTAGTTCCCTCACGAATCCGCAACCAATCGCCAGGTAATCGATGCCGTAAAGTCAATCCAGCTGGCAAATGGTTAAACTTTAACTGTTCATCTGCATCAATTTGTTCACCTTGATCAAGCGTTAATTCGAAGGCTGCCGTGCTAATTGATGTTTTGTTTTGAATCAAAAATGATTGGTCAGAAACTGTCCTGCGTCCTTTCTTTCGTGAAGCTAAATAAAAACGCGCATATTCCTTGATCAGCATTCGCTTCGCATCCAGCTGAAATGTTCCTTGCGGTTTTTGCCGGTTTTCCAAAAAGCTAACCACCTCTTCGACCTGCCGCTGGTGAAGCAAAACGGCATGCTGAGTCAGATACTCTTTTAATACCGCTCGCCGCATTGCTTGATCAAGATTCAGCCAGGCTGATAATTTCACCTGATCATTTTCAAGCAGCTGCGTTAGTTGCTGTTGCAAAAATTGCTGGTTAACTTTCAGCGTCGAGCTTAACTGTTGCGTGTAACCGAGGACATGGTCCAAAAACCGTGGATTTTCGCGTTTTAATTGCGGAATAATGTGGTGACGGATCCGATTCCGCAAAACATCGTCATCCTGATTCGTTTCATCTTCAAAAAAGGTAAGCTGATGTTGTTTGGCATAATCATACAGTTGCTGTTTGGAATATGACAAAAGCGGCCGAATCAGTTGCCGTCCCTGTCCCATTGACCGGCAAGGAGCAATTCCAATCAACTGCGACAATTCACCACCACGCAGCAACTTCATCAAAAATGTTTCCGCCAGGTCATCGGCATGGTGCGCCGTTGCAAGCGTCGCGATTCCTAACTCATCCATCGTTTGCGCAAAAAAAGCATACCGAAACTTGCGCGCTGCTTCTTCAATTCCGTGTTGCGGGTGTTGCTCGGCATCCCAGACTGCAATTTTCAACGGTAAACAATGCTGACGACAGTATTCCTGAATAAATTGGGTTTCGGTATTGCTTTGTTCCCGTAACCGGTGATCAACATAGCCCACTGTGATTTGCGGCCGCAGATTTTCAGGCAAGCGCTGCAACAGATCCAGTAAAGTCATTGAATCAACGCCCGTTGAAACGGCCACTAAAAGCGGCTGCCGGTTTAAATCAAATTTCTTCCAATTCTGAATAAATTCTAATTCCATTCGGTCACCTATTTCAGATACGAAAAGAGACTGGGACAAACTCCAGTCTCGGATTTAATAGTCTTTAATTTATTAGCTGCGCCGGCCGCCGCGACCACCACGCTTGCCGTCGGTATTCCGTTTAAGGGATGTTAACCGTTCATCGCTTTCCTTTAGGAACCCAGCTAAAAGGGCATCAAAATCTTTCTTTTGATGATTATTCTTGTTTCCGTGGAAACGGCGGTTGCTTCCTTGGCGATTGCCATTGTGATGGTTATTCTTGGGCTTATCAGGCTTGGGCATGGCTTGCTTGATCGACAATGAAATCTTGCCATCATCGCCAACTTTCAGAACCTTAACTTGAACTTCATCGCCGACCTTTAAGACATCATGAATATCCTTGACGTATGTGTTTGAAACTTCACTGATGTGAACCAATCCAGTCTGATGATCACCAAGATCAATGAATGCTCCGAAATTCGTGATTCCTGAAACTTTACCTGAAACTTTCGTTCCCACTTCAACTGTCATAAAAAAATTTAATCCTCCCAGAAATTGATGTTTCTTTCAGTATAACACTGTTTAAATATTTTAATAAGCGTCTAAATCCATTTATTTAACTAATTTTCCGTAACGGTTTTGGCCTTATCGCTTGGCAAGCTATAAATCGTTTCGCCGTCTTTCGAGAAGAAGTATTTCTTCCGAATAATTTTAGCCAAATAATCCGAATCCTTTAATTCAGCTACCCGTTGATTCAGCTTTTGATTCTGCTGTTTAGCACTTTTTAACTCCACGCGTGCTTCCCGCGTTTTCTTTCCAAGCACCGCTGCTTGGATGTTATTTTGAATAATGTTAAAACCAAACATGATCGTGATCACCAGCATCACGCCGCAAAGAATCAACATTTTCATCCGGTGTTTCCGCGTTAATGCGAGTTGTTTTTGAGTAACTGCATTTTGAGCGGTTTGCTGATTATAGTATTCCTGATTAATGACTTTTATTTTTTTATTTTTCTTTTTTTGCGCCATTGTGCTCTCCTTATCAAACCGACTAGATCTCACTATTCAAATTATAACAAACCGCCACTTAAAAAAGTACCTTACATCCGATAATCTTCTTGATATTCTTCAGAAACGACCGTATATAGATCCTGCGATTCGTTTTTCTTCGTTGTATCCTTAATGTCGTTAACTTTAACAGTTAGGGTTTTGTTACCAAAGTTGATCACGATTTCATCGCCGATTGCAACTTTTGAAGACGACTTGGCTACCTTGCCGTTAACTGTTACCCGTCCTTGATCGGCAATGTCTTTAGCAACTGACCGCCGCTTAATGATTCGTGATACTTTTAAAAATTTGTCTAATCTCATTTTGAATTTCCTCGTTTCGCAATTTTTTCTAAAACCAATAATAACTTTTTGCCGCCAGGAATCATCAGCCATTCACGCGTTGTAAACATCTTTTGACCAATGACCATTGAAATGAAGACAATTGCGCCAACAAACATTCCAATCACCGTGATGACGATCGATCCTTTGCGTGAAAGAAAAATAACCATCCGCAAACCATGCACAACGATTCCAACACTCAGTCCCATTATTAAAACTGCCAGACAAAGTTTATGCACAAAGCCTTCACCATCAAAGAATAAGTTTTTAACTCCGGACGGCAATGCCCATAAAATAATTCCAAGGGCAACCATTAAACTGATCACCGTTGCCCAGCTTGCCCCAATGATTCCAAAATGCCGGATCATCATCGAATTAATGGCCGCTTTGACGACAACCGCGAGAATCAAACCGACTGCCGTGATCTTAAACTGATCCAAACTTTGAAGGATCGAATTATAGGTACTGATCAACGTAATCACGAAGACACTTAACACGTAAACGGCAATCGTTTGCGAAAGTGTAGGGGTACTGAAAAGCAACGTATTGATTTCCGGCATCAGCACGATCATCCCCACCGTTGCTGCGGCCGCAATCGTTGCACTGATTCGCATCAATAGCTTTGCAATTTGGCGGAACCGGGCTAACTGATTTTTTTGCAATGCATCCGTCAGGGTCGGCAGCAATGTCGATGAAAAACTGACTGCCACGACCATTCCTAATTGAACTAACGGTTGTGCCCGGTCATACGTTCCTTTAACACTTTTGGCAACCGCCGGCAGCATTCCGGCCGAAACTAAACTGTTTTTAACGGTAAACGAATCAACCAGCTGCAGCAGCACCATCATTGAAGCAAACAAGCAAATGATCAATCCGTCTGAAAAAATCCGTTTTGTTAAGTTAAAGTAGCTTTGACGGGCTGATCGCTTTGTTTGCCAAAACTTCTTGGTATAAAACGGAATAAAACTGATACTGGCACCAATCGCTCCAAATGTCGATGCAAACATCGCCAACGTTCCCATGCGGTAAACCGTCCAGTGGCGATGAACTGCAAGCAACGCTACTAAAATAATAACGGTCACTCGAATAAACTGTTCAGTAACCTGCGAAATCGCCGTGGGGGTCATGTTAAACGTTCCTTGATAATATCCCCGACCGACTGCAAGGATCGGCATAAAGAGGAACATCCACGAAACACTGCCAAGCAACGGTGCCAAGTGGCGATCACCCATCATCAACGCAATTTGGTGTCCAAAAAGCTGTAAAAAGCCAAAACAGCCGAGTCCAAAAAAAGCTAAGATCACAAAGATCTGATGTGAAACAGTCAGCTTTGCCGCCTCTTCATCCTGTTCAGCAATTATCTTCGAAATAAAAACCGGAAACCCAGTCAATGCAAACGTCATTCCGATTCCATAAATCGGATATACTTGCTGGTAAACATAGAAGCCGGTATTTCCGACTAAATTTTCAAATGGAATCCGATAGCATGCACTTAAGATTTTCGCAATCAGGGCTGCCAATGATAAAATCAGCGCTCCGTGCATGACATTTTTCATTCGATTATCCTTCATGAACTTTCTCCTGTGATGACAGCATTTTTGCGATTTCACTCAGCAAATTCTGCATTTCTAAAATAATTTGGGCAAGGGTCTGATCAGCCTTTTTCTTAATTGTAATCTTCATTTGCAAATTATCAACGTTCATTGTCGTTGATAACTTCGTTTGCGAAACTGCCGCTAAGAATTGACTACCAGATAACCGTGTGGTTGCCTTCTTTGAAAAGACGATCATGATTTCATCTTTCTTTTGGAAAATTTGATCAACTAATGCCTTGTCAGCATCCATCTTTAATAACCCGATTTCCAGTAAATTCGATACTTCATCCGGATAATCACCGAACCGGTCGATCAAATCATCCTGAACTTCTTGATACTGGTCAAAATTCTTAAATTGACGAATCCGTTTATAAATTTCAATTTTTTGCTGTTCATCATCAATATAAGATTGCGGAATGTACGCTTCAACATCCAAATTGATCGTTGCATCTGTTTTTTCTTCCGGTTTAACGCCGCGTTTCCGGGCAACAGCCTCGTTCAACATTTGAGTATACAAGTCATACCCGACCGAATCAATAAAGCCATGCTGCTGCTTTCCTAAAAGATTGCCAGCTCCACGAATCGCAAGGTCCCGCATCGCGATCTTGAATCCGGATCCAAGTTCCGTAAAGTCTTTGATTGCTTCCAGTCGTTTTTCACTGACTTCAGTAAGAACTTTATCCGGCTTGTACATGAAGTAAGCATATGCAACCCGGTTTGAACGGCCGACGCGTCCGCGAAGCTGATAAAGCTGAGCTAATCCCATCCGATCAGCATCTTCAACAAAAAGAGTATTGGCATTTGGAATGTCAACCCCCGTTTCGATGATCGTTGTGGTCACCAAAACATCATAATCACCATGAATAAAATCCATCAAGATTTTTTCCATCTGATTTTCCGTCATCTGACCGTGAATATAAGTAATCCGTGCTTCCGGAACAAGGGCTTGCAACGCCGCCGCCTTTTTCTCGATGTCTTTGACCCGGTTGTGCAGGTAAAAGACTTGGCCGCCACGTTCCATTTCCCGCCGGATTCCGTTAGCAATCACCTGGTTGTCCTGTTCCATGACGTACGTTTGAATCGGATAACGGTTGACCGGGGCAGTTTCAATCACTGACAAATCACGTACCCCCAGCATCGACATATTAAGGGTTCGCGGAATCGGGGTTGCTGTCAACGTTAAAACATCGACCGTTGACTTTAACTGCTTCAACCGTTCCTTATGCTTAACGCCAAACCGCTGCTCTTCATCAATGATCAGCAATCCAAGATCCTTAAACTGCACATCTTTTGATAAAAGCCGGTGCGTTCCAACCACAATGTCGCATTTCCCGTCCTTCAAATTTTCAAGGACCTGCTTGGTTTCAGCTGGCGTATTGAACCGGGATAAAATTCCAATTTCAATCGGAAAGTTTTCAAACCGTTCGATCATCGTTTCATAATGCTGCTGGGCTAAAACAGTTGTCGGAACTAAGAAAGCAACTTGTTTCCCGGCTTCAACGGCTTTAAATGCGGCCCGTAAAGCAACTTCCGTTTTCCCATAACCGACATCGCCAATCAACAACCGATCCATCGGGTGACTGTTTTCCATGTCATGTTTGATTTCTGAAGTACTCCGAAGTTGATCAGGGGTTTCGGTATATGGAAATGCATCCTCAAATTCCCGCTGATAAGCATCGTCTTTCGGAAAGGCAAACCCCGTCTTCATTTCGCGTTCAGCATACAAGTCAACAAGTTCATCCGCAATATCTTCAATTTTACTTGCGACCCGTTTTTTCGTTTTGTGCCATTCGCTTCCACCAAGCTTATTCAAATGCGGCGTCTTCGCATCCGATGACACATATTTCTGAACCCGATCCAATTGATTGACTGGAACGTAAAGTTTGGCCCCCTTCTGGTATTCAAGGGTCAGGTAATCTTGATGTTTGCCATCAACTTCCATCGTTTTGATACCAAGATACCGGCCGACCCCGTGATCAACGTGAACGACAAAGTCGCCTTCTTTAAGGTCTGCGTAACTTTTCAGCCGTTCAGCATTTTCCATTGTCAGTCGTTTGGCTCGTTTCTTCGTCGCCTTCGCAAATAATTCCGTTTCCGTTAAAACGACCAGCTTAGCGCTTGGAACTTCAAACCCGCTTTGCAAACTGCCGCGTACAATTTGAAGAATTCCGCGTTGCAAATTCTCCGACTGAG
Organism: Candidatus Ligilactobacillus faecavium; assembly: GCA_019120355.1. Lineage (GTDB taxonomy): Bacteria > Bacillota > Bacilli > Lactobacillales > Lactobacillaceae > Ligilactobacillus > Ligilactobacillus faecavium. Next base: position 10,494 of record DWVG01000076.1, on the reverse strand, counting down.
TCATAATGTTTGGAATTTCAAAATCATCAAGGGTTTGGGAGATCTTCGTCAGCCGCTCTGCATCTTGAATCATCAAAACAACGGTCTGATTTTGCTTATTCCACCACCGTGCCTCCGTTTGCAATAACGGCATTTGACTGAAGAACTGCTGAACCGGACGGACTTTAAGATCTGTTAATGAAGCAAACTTTAAGCGCCCGATTCCTTTTTTAAACAATGACATAAACAACGTCGGCATTTTTGCTTCCCGAACAAGTTTGCGAACCTTAAATCCAAGCTGTAATTGATCAAGCACTGGTTTCAGTTCTTCCTTTTCATCCAACCAAACTTGTTCGTTTTGCTCGATCTCATCTGCATGTTCCAAGATTTTAGCATAGTCATCCACCACTAAAATTCCGTCCTCTAAGTAATCAAGTAAAGAGGTTGCTTCAGGGTACAAAATTTGAGTGAAAATACGATGTTCTTTTAATAATTCCTGGTCTTTCCACATCGTGGTGACCGCATCAAGTTGCCGCCGCAGTTCATCTGCCTGGTCATCCTTTAAGGCTGGTTCGACCTGTGCTTCAAGATCTTGCAACCGCCGAATTCCATCAGTAAAAATCTGCGGGCTTTGAAGCATATCGGTTGCCGGCATCACGCTGATTTCATCAACATTTTCCAGACTTCGCTGATTTCCGATTTCAAAAAAACGGATCGAATCGATTTCGGTGTCGAACAGGTCGATTCGAACGGGTAATTCATGGTTCAGTGAATAAATATCAATGATCGATCCTCGAATCGCAAAATCACCGGGACGATCAACTAACTTTTGCCGTTGATACCCCATTTGGACTAACTGGTGACTGATTTTTTCAAGATCTAATTCCGCTCCAACTTTAAAAGTCAGCTGGTTTTGGTTCCACATTTTAACTGGTACTAACTGCCGTCTTAACCCTGAAGCAGAAGTCACAACAACTTTGGCTTTATGCTGACTAAGCGCGGTTAACGCCCGCACACGCTGACTTTGAAAATCAGGTGAGCTGGTTGCAATTTCAGTTGCGACTAATTCTTCGACTGGGAAAAGCTGAACCTGTTCTGCATCCAAAATATTAGTTAAATCCGCCGCTAACTCTTGGGCATGGCTGAGCGTGTCCGTTACAACTAAGAACGGCTTTTTTAATTGCTGAAACAAACTTTTTAAAATCAACGTCTTCGCTGATTCCAGAACTCCCGTTAATAAATGACGCCCCGGTTGCGTTAACTGCTGCCGAACAGTTTGCAACTCATCAGTTTGACCAATCAATTCACTTAAATCCATGCCTTCATCTCTTTCTTCTAGTTAAACTTATTCATCGTCTTCATGAAGTCGCCAGTTTGAACCCAATATTCAATTGCGGCAACCGCCTTATCCCGACCTTCTTCAAAGAATGGCCGTTCCGTTGGGGTAAATCTTCCCAATACCCAATCAACGATCGTCATGATCTTCGGCCGCCCGATTCCAACCTTGACCCGTTTGAAATCTTGCGTTCCAACATGCTGAATAATACTTTTAATTCCGTTGTGGCCGCCTGCTGATCCTTTTTGACGCAACCGGACCCGCCCGACTTCCATATCAAGGTCATCTTGAATGATCACCAAGTTATCAACATCAATTTTGTAAAAATCCATCAACGGCCGTACCGCTCTTCCAGAATCATTCATAAAGGTCATCGGTTTAACCAATAAAACCTTTTCGCCATCGATCATTCCTTGACCAATCATCGCTTCGTCTTTTTCCTTATTAATTTTAATTTGGTTCCGATCGGCTAATTCATCAACTACCATAAAACCGGTATTATGCCGGGTTCCATCATACCGCGAACCGACATTTCCAAGTCCAACGATCATTTTCATTTGAAAAACTTCTTTCTAATCATCTTTTAAAATACGCAAAAACGGCCTGCAATTCAGCAAGCCACCCATTAATCCGATTTCGCATTTAGTATATCATATTTTAGTTTCAAACGATTTCGGGATGTTTTTTTGAATTAAATATTTCTTAGAAGTTCCTTAGTATGTTATTATAATGTTTGAAACTTTTTGATGACGACCTAAGGAGCTTTATCATGATTTTAAAAGAAATTGTTAAACCCAAAAGTGAATTAACAACCATTCCCGAAACAGCAACTCTTGAAGAGGCGCTTGATATCTTAGAAGCATCCGGCTTTCGTTGTGTTCCGGTTCTTGACGAATCAGGTAAATTGTTCCGTGGAAACATCTACAAAATGCACATTTACCGGCATAAGTCACGCGGCGGCGATATGCAATTACCGGTAACTCAATTGCTTAAAAATGCCACCAAATTTATTTCAATCAACTCGGCATTTTTCAACATTTTCTTTACAATTAAAGACTTACCGTACATTACCGTTTTAGATGAAGAAAATCAATTTTATGGAATTTTAACTCACAGCAGCTTGCTGAATATGCTATCGCAATCATGGAACGTTGATACCGGAAGCTATGTCTTGACCATTCTTTCCAACGGTGACCGCGGTGATTTAGCAAAAATGTCAAAGATCATTACCCGTTATACAGTGATTGCCAGCTGTATTTCACTTGATCTGCACGAAAAAAACAACATTCAGCGAATCTTATTTACCCTTCCGTCTGAGGTTTCAGAACATAAACTCAAACGGATCGTTGCTAGTTTGAAACGAAATAAGTTTACCGTTACTGAAATTGAAAATTTACATGCTTCATCAATGTAGTAAAAAAGGATTGCGTTTTGACGCAATCCTTTTTTAATCAATTTCTTTCAACCCCACACTCACTTCAAGCGCATGGTCGACTTTCTCCATCACAGAATCATCCAAATGCGTGATTTTACGTTGCAAGCGGCGTTTATCGATCGTCCGAATCTGTTCCAAAAGAATCACCGAGTCCTTTTCCAGTCCATCCTTGGACTTTGCAACCGCCACGTGCGTTTGCATTTTGGGTTTTGAAATTTTCGACGTAATCGCCGCGATGATTACGGTCGGGCTAAAACGATTACCAATATTATTTTGAATAATCAGCACCGGCCGCAATCCGCCCTGTTCTGAACCGACGACCGGGGATAGATCTGCATAGTAAATATCACCGCGTTTAATTCTTGAATTCATTTGATCCCCGATCCTTTACTAACTCCTGAATCATTGCCTGACATTCCTGCTCACATCGCTGAAATTCAGTGCAAATATCTTGATTGATCGATTCCATTTTACTGTAACCCGCAATCAACTGTTCAAGTGAATCACGATGCTTTAAGATGTAAAATGCAATCTGCGGCTGGTGCTTGATGTCATCAACCGTAATTGAATAGTAATCACAGTAAACCTTCAAATTCGCACATGCTAGTACCTTTTGAACTGCTTCCGTTTCACTTAATTCCATGGCTGATTCCTCCACCGCTGTTATTTTTCAACGTAAAAACGCGGAACTCGTTGTCCGATTGAACAAAGAATTTCGTAATGAATCGTTCCGGCATAATCTGCCGCATCTTGAGCGGTCTTTTGCTTTCCGCCGTTTTCACCAATCAATGTAACTTTGGTTCCTAATGGGACTTCATGCGGCAACCGGATCATAAATTGATCCATGCAGATGCGACCAACGATCTCGCATTCCTGACCATCAACTAAAACCGTTGAACCTTGCATCCGCCGCAACCAACCATCGGCATAGCCCATTGGAACGGTTCCGATCCATTCATCCTTAGTAGCCGTATACGTTGTACCGTAACTGATTGAATCTCCGGGATGAACCTGCTTAACTTCGACAATATGGCTAGTAAGTTCAAATGCTGGCTTCAACGCAACATCGTGCGGCAGTTGAACTTCCTTTCCTGACGGATTCAATCCGTACATTCCAATTCCAAGGCGGATCATATTTCCACCGCATTGTTTGTGCCAAATCGAAGCAGCCGAATTTGCAACGTGAACATACCGCGGCCGGTGAGCAACAACTTCCATCAATTCGTGGAACTTATTCAATTGTTTCTTGAAGTAAGTATCATCCGCCGAATCAGCCGTTGAAAAGTGCGTAAAGATTCCTTCGAATTCAAATTGAGCTTGATGTTGCTTCATAAATTCGATTGCTGCTTTAACCGTTTCCTGATCACGGAATCCGATCCGCCCCATTCCCGTATCAAGGGCAAGGTGAACCTTTAACTTCAAATTTTGAACGGCTAATAATGGTTGAGCCGTTTGCAAAAAATGAAGGTCGCTGACCGCCGTTGATAAGTTGAATTTTGCCATGTATGGAGCTTCTGTTTCCGGTGAGGCACCTAAAATCAAGATTGGCTTGGTAATTCCATTTTCACGCAGCGCAACGGCTTCGTCGATCACCGCCACGCAAAAGCCGTCAACTCCGGCTTCTTGTGCAGCAACTGCAACGGGAACTAATCCGTGACTGTATGCATCGGCTTTGACCACGGCAAACAATTCCTGGCCTGGTTCCATTCGTTGACGTTCAATTTTTAAATTATGCTTGATTGCCCCTAAATCAATGGTGGCACATGTTCCACGATGTTTTCCAATAATCATTTTTAGCCCTTCTTCTCCAAAATAACTTCTGTCATTACTAACTCATCCGTATGCGAAATCGAAACGAACGCATTCAGCTCTCTCTGTCTAGGGTGGCGACGCAATTCAGGTTTCCCCAATTCGTTATCAATAATTTCTAAATCCTTAAAATTGACCGCTTTACCGATTCCGGTTCCCAGCGCCTTGCTGTATGACTCCTTGGCTGAAAACCGTCCCGCTAAAAACTCGTCCTGACGTTTTGAACCAAGTTTCTGATACACCGCCAATTCATTCGCCGTCAAAACTTTTCGGGCAAAGGCATCCCCCTTTTGACGAATGCGATGAATCCGTTCAATTTCCGTTAAATCAATTCCTAGTCCCCAAATCATTTTTATCGTTTCCGAATCTTATATTTTGGCTTGGCTGCCTGTTTTTTCTTTGAACGCTGGTCCTTCCGCTTTCCACGCCGATCACGATAATCTCGTTTCCGTTTCTTACCATAACGATTATCATGCCGACTGGCGCGTTTCCGTCGCGGCAATGGCCGTTCTGGCGTAATTTTGACTGGAACCGAAGCTGCATCTTCACGCGAAACAGTATTCAATAACGCTGCCGCAAGGTCCAACGCACTGTATTCATTCAATAATTCATTTGCCTGATCACTATATTTATCCGTATCAGTTCGCGAAATCAAATTATCGATCTCATGAACCGCACTTTCCATCTGGCCTTTAAAAGCTTCCTTAGCTGTCGGCGGCCGCATTGGAATCATCCGTTTACGAGTCAATTTCTCAATTACCCGCAAATAATCCATTTCATTTGGTGTAACAAACGTGACTGAAATTCCCTGATGTCCGGCCCGCCCTGTCCGCCCAATGCGGTGCACATAGCTTTCCGGATCTTGCGGAATGTCATAGTTATATACATGACTGACACCTGAAATATCTAGTCCCCGAGCAGCAACATCCGTGGCCACCAAAATATCAAGGCCACCATCCCGAAACTTTTTCAAAACTGCACTGCGCTGTTGCTGTGACAGGTCGCCGTGAATGCCAGCTGCATTGTAGCCGCGGGCAACCAGCCCCCGTGAAAGCTCATCGACCCGCCGTTTCGTCCGCCCAAAAACAATTGTTAATTCAGGTGCTTGAACATCCAAAATCCGTGTCATCACGTCAAACTTTTCATTTTCCCGGACCTTAACGAAGAATTGGTCAACTAAATCAGCCGTTAATTGTTGATTCTTGATTTTTACAATTTCCGGATGATTCATGAACCGCTTGCCGACTTTCAGGATTGCCGGGGGCATAGTCGCTGAAAAAAGCAATGTCTGCCGTTTCTTTGGAATTTGCGCAACGATTTTACTGATATCATCCAAAAATCCCATATCAAGCATTTCATCCGCTTCATCTAAAACAAGCGTTTCAACCTTGCCTAAGTTGACCGTTCCGCGTTGAAGATGATCAAGCAAACGCCCCGGCGTTCCGACTAAAATATGCGGCGGATAGTTTTTCAACTGCTTGATTTGGCGGACAATGTTAGCCCCGCCAAAGACCGCTTGGACCTTGGCTAATTTTTCTTTTCCAAGCTTAAAAATTTCTTCCTGAGTTTGAATTGCGAGTTCCCTGGTCGGTGAGATCACAAGTGCTTGAATCTCGCGCCGGGAATAATCAATCTTTTGCAGTAACGGTAGCCCGAAAGCCGCCGTTTTTCCCGTTCCGGTTTGGGCTTGGCCGATCACATCGATTCCCGAAAGAACCAACGGAATGGTCTTGGCTTGGATCGGTGTCGGCTCCTCAAAGCCGGTTCGCTTTACCGCTTCTAATAATTGATTATCTAATCCTAAATCGCTAAAATTCAATCTCAAATTCTCCTTAATCTTCATTCTCTGCCGGGCTTAAGGCAGCTAAGACCTTTTCAAGATGCATTCCGTGACTGCCTTTTAATAAGACAACATCTTCCGGATGCAAATCACCTTGAAGGTTGTCAATCAATTGTTGCTGGTTGCCAAATTCAAAGTAATGAACCCGTTGCGGCGCCATCATTTCTTCAAGTTTAGCCTTTAATGACTTGATCTCGTTTCCATAAAGGTAAACCTCATCGATTTTTGCTGGATCGATTGCTTCTGCTAACGAAGCATGTAATTCAGAAGATTGTTCACCTAACTCCAACATATCGCCTAAAACAACGATCCGCCGGCCGCCATTTTCAACTGGGACTTCCTTAAACGAATGTAAAACAGCTTTGACCGCCGTTGGATTTGAATTGTAAACATCACTTAAGATTCGTTCTCCAAGGGTGCCGTTGACCCATTCAGTTCGATTAGCCGTTAACGTAAACGTCTTTAAAGCTTGAATAATGTTGGCGACTTCAATATGCATTAATTTCCCAACCTCAATGGCTGCTAATGCATTTTTAACGTTATAATCCCCAATCATTGGGATCTTAAATTCATCGGCCGTCAATGACGGTACCTTAAAAGTCGTTGCATGGTCATTTCCTTGAATATCACTTGCAGCCAAATCATCGGTTTGTTCATCTAATCCAAACGTCTTGGTTGCTTGAACAAGATCAGCTGTCCGCGCCCGCAAAAGCGGTTCATCCCCGTTATAAATTAAAGTTCCGTCTTCCTTCAATCCATGAGTGATTTCCATTTTGGCATCGGCGATTCGATCACGGGTTCCAAAGAACTCAATGTGAGCTTCACCAATCATCGTAATAATCGCAATGTCAGGTTCAACCAAACGGCTAAGCTTATCTAACTGGCCAAAACGGTCCATTCCCATTTCAACCACTAAGACTTCCGTATTCGGTTCCATTGAAAGACATGTCATCGGAACTCCAATTTCATTATTAAAGTTCGCAAAAGTCTTCGTTACGTTGTATTGGGTTTGCAAGACTGCTGCGATCATATCCTTCGTTGTTGTTTTTCCGTTACTTCCAGTAACTGCAACGACCTGCGGATTGATTTTATGTAGGTAATACTTGGCAAGCTTTTGCATTGCAGCTAACGTATTTTCAACCGGCAATGCAGGAATCGCAGTTGGGATTGCCCGGTGGTCCGTTTGCCAAAGGGTTGCAGCTGCTTGAGCATCAATTGCATTTTGAATAAATTGATGACCGTCATTTTCACCCTTTAATGGAACAAACAATGCTCCCGGTTTCATTTGCCGGCTGTCGAAGCTGACACTTGTGATCGTAATATCGCTCCACTCTGCCGGAATATCTTCAACCTCCAATACCCGTGCAATTTCTGATAATTGCATCTTCATTGATGTTATCTTCCTTTCCTTATTCATCCGAATTCTAATCTAAGATATTGTACCACATTCAATCATTATTTTCTTGCTAAAAAAGGCTGCGACATAAGTCACAGCCTTTTTTATTGCATAATCAGGTTCCAAAACAAACGAGCTGCGACGCGCAGCCAGGGTAACACGAAGCTAATTTTGAAAACCTCTGAATCTTTGCTGACGCGATTCGTTCGCTTTTCTACTTCCACCACGCTCGTTTTTTACGTTTTGTCACACCTTCTCATATTACCATATGTTCCAACCGATCGATTCGTTTTTCAATTGGCGGATGAGTATCAAATAAATGAGTCCATGAATCTTTTTTAAACGGATCAGCAATGTAAAACGATGCACTGCTTGTATTTGCATTCCGCATCGGCTCACTATCTGAAATTGCCCGTAAAGCATCGATCAAGCCTTGCGGATTCCGCGTTAATTCAACTGATCCTGCGTCAGCAAGATATTCTCGGTTGCGCGAAAGAGCCATTTGCGCAAGCGTTGCCGCAAGCGGTCCTAAAATCAACGTCAAAATCGAAAAAATCATTGCGATAATTGCTGACTGATTATTATCATCATCATCACGGTTGACCCGTCCCCAAAAGAACGAATTGACTCCTAAATTTGCAAGGTATGAAATTGCGGACGACAATGCTAACGCCGTCGATTGCAATCGAATGTCGTAGTTCCGAATATGGCTGATCTCATGCCCAATTACCCCTTCAAGTTCTTCCCGGTTCAACCGTTCAAGCAGCCCCGTCGTTGCGGCCACGGCTGCATGTTGTGGATCCGGTCCGGTTGCAAATGCATTGGGACTCGGATCGTCAATAATGTAAACTTTCGGCATCGGAACTTTGCCGACCATCGCCATGTCCTGAACAACATGGTATAAAACCGGCGCCTGCTCTTCTGTAACCGGGTGAGCATTATTCATCTTCATAACGATCGCCGTTGATTGGGTCAGCGTCATGATCATATAAAATAAGCCAACCCCAATTGCAATCGCAATCCCAATCGTTGCCCGACCGTAACAGAAATAACCAAGGGCCGCTCCCATTAAGCCGACTAAAACATAAAATCCGATTAAAACATAAATCGTCTTCCGCTTATTTTGCGCGATTTGCTGATAAAGCATTTGCTAAAACCTCCGTTTCAACAAACTAATTTAAAAATTAAAATAAAACCTTTGGTGCTTCCTTTGCTGCACTTGGTGTTTCCAAGTAGTTGACCTTCGTCATGTGATGAATATGAGCAACCATGTTAGATGGGAAGGTTACTAGTTTTTGGTTATATAATGCAGCTGAACTATTGAAAAGTTGCCGTGAATAAGCAATCTTATTTTCAGTATTCGTCAATTCTTCTTGAAGTTGTGAGAATTCTTGGCTGGCCTTCAAATCAGGATAATTTTCTGACAATGCAAAAATTGACTTTAATGCATCCGTTAATTGATTTGAAATCTCCATTTTTTCCTGGTGGGCGTCAGCCGGAAGTTGCATAATTTTGTTCCGTAAGCCAACAACCTCATCAAGGGTTTCCCGTTCATGTTTGGCATAGCCCTTCGTTGTTTCAACCAAGTTTGGAATCAAATCGTTCCGCCGTTGCAATTGAACATCAATTTGGCTCCAGGCTTCATCAGTATTGACCTTTGCACGTTGAAGGCCGTTGTACATTACAATGTATGTGATCACCAATGCAACTACAATTACTAAAACAATTAATCCAATCATTCTTGATCCTCCGTTTATTTTTATAATGAAAATTAATTACGATACAGCAGAGGAGGCCGACAATTGTCTGACCTCCTCACTTTGCGGTATTTTGTTTATCCAAAATAGTTGAACGTTTTATCCACATTAAAAGTTCAACGCCACCCTGCAATCCGGCAGTAATGGTGTCCGCGTTCGATTTAAAGCCGTCTGTGCCACAGCACACCAGAAATTTTCTGGCCGGCTTTCCTCGACTCATCGCATACCAATACCATATCATTTTTTATTTTAGATTACAAATCTTTGATCATTACATGGTGGGGAAGATCAGCTTCCTCAAACTGATCTCCTTCAACTTGATATCCTAACTGGGTATAAAATGATTGCGCATCATCTTGAGCATGCAAGATCAATCTTTCAGCCCGTTGAGCAAGCGCATCCTGTTCAATTTGCGCCATCATTTCAGTTCCATAATGCTTATTGCGTTCTTCAGAGACGACCGCAACTCGTTGGATCAGCCATTCACCCGTTTTTTTCACAACCCGCGCAGTTGCCACCGGATGACCGTCAATGTAACCAACATAATAGCACGGTCCATCTTCGCCCTTCATTTCCTTTTCAATCGGGATTCCTTGTTCATTCACAAAGACCTGTTCCCGAATTGCGACAGCGTCTTTGTACAAATCGCGGTCAAGATCAACTGTCTTTTCAATTTCTAACATATATCTACCTCGTGAATTTTTGTCGTAATCTCCCAAGAAAACCTTTAAATAGCTTCCCTAACAACATTCTCACTCACAGTTAGATAATTTAATCATATCCCCGGCGATTTTTCAAGTTTTGAATGAAATTCTAGTGGTTCAAAATCCAAATAAAAATCACAAAAACGACTCCAAGAATATACATCAGCGCCGGAACTTCCTTACCACGTTTAGCTGCCAGCATCGTTAACGGATAAGCGATAAACCCTAAAGCCAGCCC
>DWVG01000075.1 GCA_019120355.1 Candidatus Ligilactobacillus faecavium | reverse complement strand
CATTTTACCTGCAAAATTTGACGGTAAAACTAGAATTTTGTAGTATTATTCTTGGATAAATAGCGATAATTAGGTGAAAATATGGGAAAATTACAAATTAAATATATTACAAAGGAAATGCCGCTTATTACCGATAAGAAGGCAAAGGATAAGAAAGCTAAAAATAAAAAGAATGACGATCGGCATCTTTGGCTTTTACGCGGAGTTAATTTAGACATTAATGATGGCGAAGCGGTTGGAATCGTTGGGGCAAACGGTTCCGGAAAATCAACGTTGATGCGAATCATTGCTGGATTAGATGAACAAACGACGGGCTTTATTACAACCCACTCACGGATCACTTATGCCGGGACGAACGGGATCCTTGATCCGGAATTGACAGGATTGGAAAATATCCGCAAAGCAATTGCTAAATCAGAAATTGATGATTTTAAAGGTGATCACATTACCAATGCCATTTTAAACTTTACCGAACTTGGCGAGTGGTTGTATTGCCCGGTTAAAGCATATTCAACAGCGCAATATGCACGTTTATCAATTGGAATCGCGATGCATCTTGAACCAGATTTAGTTCTTCTTGATAATGTTTTTGGCATTTTAGATCAACCATTTTATTTGAAAGCTTCAAATAAAGTACAAGAACTGAAAGACAAAGGAGTTTCCTTTATTATTGCGGACTCAAAGAGTATTGTGGTCGAAGGCTTTTGTGAACGAGCTTTATGGCTTCAGTACGGGGAAGTTCAAGATTTTGGGCCAACACAGTCAGTCGTTCAGCAATACAATTATTCTTTGGATTGGTATAACGCATTATCCCGGCCAGAGAAAAATGACTTTATTGCTAAAAAACAGCAAGAACAAATGGATTTTAATATCGACAGTGTTTATGAAGAATTTAAGATCGAACAATTCCGGCATGGTTATACGCGAAAAGATGAACCGCGGATGCGCAAAGCATTTTTCGTTGAAAAGGGAATTGATCCGGTATACCAAGATCAAGTAAATAAGGGACAATCTCAGAAAAAGAAAAAACGGAAATGGCCAAAGGTTGTTTTAATGTTGATTCTATTGATTGCCTTATTGCTTGGGGCAGGGTATTTCTTAGCAACCAATAAGCGGCATGTCCGGAAGACGAATAAACAGGCAGTAGTTGAATATGTCCTTCCAACCAAGAATGCTTGCAATTATCAACAAATCATAAATCGAAAAATTTAAGGTGGAAATTAAATGATGGATCAAAAGAAACTCAAGGAAGAAATTGAAAAACGCCGGACATTTGCGATTATTTCTCACCCAGATGCCGGGAAAACGACAATTACGGAACAACTTCTTTTATTTGGGGGCGTTGTTCGCCAAGCCGGGACAGTTAAAGGAAAGAAGACTGGTAATTTTGCAAAATCTGACTGGATGGAAATCGAAAAGAAACGTGGAATTTCCGTTACAAGTTCAGTAATGCAATTTGATTATGCTGGAAAGCGAATCAATATTTTGGATACTCCAGGACACGAAGACTTTTCTGAAGATACATACCGGACATTGATGGCGGTTGATTCGGCGGTCATGGTAATTGACTCTGCAAAAGGGATTGAACCGCAAACGAAGAAACTTTTTCAAATTTGTAAAATGCGGGGAATCCCGATTTTCACGTTCATGAATAAGCTTGACCGTGATGGACGGGAACCGCTTGATTTGATCGGCGAATTGGAGGATACACTTGGAATCGAAGCTTATCCAATGAACTGGCCGATTGGAATGGGAAAAGGGCTTAAAGGCTTGTATGATATTCATAATAACCGGATTGAATTATACCAACGCGAAGATCAGGGCGAAAACTTCCTTGAACTAGATGAGAATGGTGAGATTAAAGGCGATCATCCTTTGAAAGAAGAAAGTATTTACCAACAAGTCTTAGAAGAAGTTGATTTGGTAAAGAATGCCGGTAATGAATTTGACGAAGCTAAAATTGCAACGGGTGATTTAACGCCGGTCTTCTTTGGATCAGCCTTAACGAATTTTGGGGTTAAGACGTTCCTGGATGCCTATTTGAAGTATGCCCCCGCACCGTCAGCTCACAAAACAGTTGATGGAACCGAAATCGAACCGGTTCAAAAGCAATTTAGCGGCTTTATTTTTAAGATTCAGGCCAATATGAACCCTAATCACCGTGACCGGATCGCATTTGTCCGCATTTGTTCAGGCGAATTTGATCGGGGAATGGATGTTTTTCTTCAACGCACGGGAAAAAAGATTCGGTTATCAAATTCAACGCAATTTATGGCTGATAGTCGCGAAACAGTTGAAAATGCGGTTGCCGGCGATATTATTGGGTTATATGATACTGGAAACTTCCAAATCGGTGATACGATTTACACCGGGAAGAAGGCAGTTCAATTTGAAAAACTGCCGCAGTTTACGCCTGAACTGTTTGTGAAGGTTTCACCGAAAAACGTGATGAAACAAAAGTCATATCATAAAGGAATTCAGCAATTGGTCCAAGAAGGGGCCGTTCAACTTTATCGGAGTTATACAACGAATGATTATATTTTAGGTGCCGTTGGGCAGCTGCAATTTGAAGTTTTCCAATTCCGGATGAAGAACGAATATAATTCTGAAGTTGTCATGACACCAATGGGCCATAAAATTGCTCGGTGGATTGATCCGGAACAGTTGGATGAAAAGATGTCGAGTTCACGAAACTTACTAGTTAAGGACCGGCAAGATCAGCCGCTATTCCTGTTTGAAAACGAATTTGCAGAACGATGGTTTGAAGATAAGTATCCAGATGTTAAATTAACAGCTAAACTATAGTAAAATACCAGTGAGTTTTGAAGTGAACCCCAAAAGTTGGACACTTTATTAACTAGGCAACCTGGGACTGAGTTCTGTACTGAACAGGACTCAGTCCTTTTAGTTTTACCTTAATTCTGTCGTTATTATAATACTGGATATACTGGTGA
>DWVG01000074.1 GCA_019120355.1 Candidatus Ligilactobacillus faecavium | reverse complement strand
ATGATTAATAAATATGCAGACGACAGCTTAGCACTTCATACTGATGCGTATGAATTGAATATGATCGAAACGTATTGGCGTGAAGGGATTGCCGATCGGAATGCAATCTTTGAAGTTTATTTTCGCGATTTGCCGTTTCAAAACGGATATGCCATTTATGCCGGGTTGGAACGTGTAATTCAATATATCCAAAACCTGCACTTTTCGGAGTCTGATCTTCAGTACTTAAAAGAAGAGATGGGTTATCAGGATAATTTTATTGAATACTTGCGGAATTTTAAAATTCGGTTAAGTATCCGGTCAATGGTTGAGGGAGAAATCGTATTTAATAATGAACCGTTGATGCAAATTGAAGGTCCGTTAGCGGATTGTCAGCTGGTTGAAACCGCAATTTTAAACATTATCAACTATCAAACGTTGATTGCGACCAAGGCTGCCCGAATCCGGTCAGTTGTCGGGAATGATCCGTTACTTGAATTTGGAACGCGGCGGGCGCAAGAAATGGATGCAGCTATTTGGGGAACGCGCGCGGCTTATATTGGTGGATTCGATGCAACCAGCAACTTGCGGGCAAGTAAGATTTTTGGAATCCCCGCAAGCGGAACTCATGCCCACGCTTTAGTCCAGGCGTATCAAAATGACTATGCAGCATTTAAAGCGTACGCCGAAACGCATCATGATTGTGTCTTTTTGGTTGATACTTATGATACGTTGCGTTCTGGTGTTCCGAATGCAATTCGGGTGGCAAAGGAAATGGGCGACCGCATTAACTTTTTAGGGGTGCGGATCGATTCCGGCGATATGGCATACATTTCAAAATGTGTGCGCAAACAGCTTGATGCAGCCGGCTTCCCGAATGCTAAAATCTATGCGTCAAATGATTTAGATGAAAAAACGATCATGAATTTAAAGATGCAGCATGCCAAAATTGACGTTTGGGGCGTGGGCACGAAATTGATCACCGCGTATGACCAACCGGCATTAGGGGCGGTTTACAAAATGGTTGCCATTGAGAATGCGGATGGTCAGATGGAAGATACCATTAAGATTTCAAGTAACGTTAACAAGGTGTCAACTCCGGGAAAGAAGCAAGTTTGGCGGATCACCCGGAAAGATTCCGGTAAATCAGAAGGGGATTACGTTGCCCTTTATAACGAAAAACCGCAACAGCGGAAGTCACTGTTGATGTTCCACCCGCAATACACGTACATCAACAAGCGGGTCATGAACTTTAATGCGCGTCCGTTATTGACGGAAATTTTTAAAAACGGCGAATTGGTTTATGATCAGCCAAGTTTGCAGGAAATCAAACGATACGCTGAACAGCATCTTGAAAGTCTATGGGAAGAATATAAGCGGTTATTAAACCCGCAAGATTATCCGGTTGACCTTTCCAAGAAGTGCTATGATAACAAGATGAAAATTATACAAACTATCCGGGAAGCGAATAATCAAAAACCGCTTCCGAATGATATTTAATAAGTGGAGTGAAAGAAATGCGTGAATTACAAGCAAAGATTATTGAAACGTTAAAGGTTCAGCCGCAAATCGATCCTGAAAAGGAGATTCGCCGGTCAATCGACTTTTTAAAGGCATATTTAAAGAAAAATTCATTCTTAAAGGCCCTTGTTTTGGGAATTTCAGGCGGACAGGATTCAACGCTTGCCGGAAAATTAAGCCAGATGGCAATTACTGAAATGCGGGAAGAAACGGGCGACCAAGATTATCAGTTTATCGCTGTGCGTCTTCCATACGGCGATCAGGCCGATGAACAAGATGCGATGGATGCCATTGAATTTATGAATGCCGACCAAACTGTGCGGGTCAACATTAAGGAAGCGGCTGATGCGATGGTAAAGGCGGTCGAAGCCAACCAAATCGAAGTCAGCGACTTTAATAAAGGAAATATCAAAGCACGGCAACGGATGATTGCTCAATACGCAATTGCCGGGGCCAACCACGGCGCAGTCGTTGGAACGGATCATGCGGCGGAAGCAATTACTGGGTTCTACACGAAATACGGTGATGGCGGTGCTGATATTACGCCGTTATGGCGATTAGATAAGCGCCAAGGCAAGCAAATGCTTGAAGTTTTACATGCGCCAAAGCACTTATACGAAAAAACGCCAACGGCTGACCTTGAAGATAACCGGCCGGCTTTGCCTGACGAAGTTGCGTTAGGGGTAACCTATAACGACATTGATGATTATCTGGAAGGCAAAACGATCGATGATCACAATGCAGAAATTATTGAAAACTGGTATGTGAAGACGGAACATAAGCGGCACATGCCAATCAACGTTTATGACGAATTTTGGAAATAGGGTGAAAAAATGCGACGGGTAAATGTTAATCAATATTTAAGTGTTATCAATAATGTATTAGACAGCACACAAAAAATGAGTGCGAAGATGGATCCGTACTTCAATATTTTTCGAAGTGCATTGAATGATGATGAAGAAATTGAAGCAGAAGACTACCAAGCTACGCAAGCAAGCTTTGGTGAAGGGGTTAAGCAATATCAAACAAACTTAACGACCCTCGAAAAAGCGCAAGCTCCGGCGCAGTTAATTGGAGTTCATAAAAATTTGGTTGCTCATTACCGGGAATTTGTAAAGGGTTGTGAAGCAATGAATGCTAGCATTGATTATCAAGGCCGTCAAGTTGATCGGAAACAATTTGATGCAGCTGAAAAGGCACAAGAAACAGTGATGGACAAGGTCAACCGGAGTGTTCAAAAAATCATCCGGGGACTCCATTTAGCATAGTTTAAGGTTGAAAAAGCAGAGAGGCTGCGACGGTGGGTCACAACCTCTTTTTAATTTTAAAGGAGAAGAAAGATGGAACAGCAATATTTCGAAATTACAGCGCATCAATTGCCGCAACTTCGGCCGCACCAAATCAAGGAAGCATTAAAATTGCTTGAAGATGGAAATACGGTTCCGTTTATTGCCCGGTATCGGAAAGAAATGACGGGCAGCCTTGACGAAGTTCAGCTGCGCGAGATCCAAAAAACGTACGCTCAGGTTGCCAAACTTGAAAAACGCAAGGCAGATATTATCAGTAAAATTGACGAACAAGGCAAGTTGACGGCAGCCTTGAAGGCAAAAATTAACCAAGCTGATAATATGCAGCTGCTTGAAGATCTGTATTTGCCATATAAGCAAAAGCGGAAAACAAAGGCGCAAATTGCTAAGGATGCGGGATTAGAACCGCTTGCTCGGTATGTTTTAGGTTTTAATTCCGGCATTGCAACTGAAGCAGCTAAATACTTGAATCCGGAAAAAGAAATCAAGACGGTTGATGATGCTCTTCAAGGCGTTCATGAAATCATTGCGGAAGCTTTCGGTGAAAACGTTCAGCTCCGGGACTGGGTTCGTCAAAACACGTTAAAGCATGGGGAAATCGTTTCAAAGGCCAAAGATGAGGAAGCCGATGAAAAGGGTGTTTATCAGCTGTATTATGACTTTAAACAGCCAATCAGTAAGATGGCATCGCACCAAACACTAGCCCTTGATCGTGGTGAAAAGGAAAAAATCATTCGCGTAAAGGTCGAGCTTGATGAACAGTTTGTTTTGCGCTATTTCCATTCACGATTTATCGGTAGCCGTCAAGGCGAAGCGGCCCCAATTATTGAAAACGCATATACGGATGCTTACCGGCGTTTTATTCGGCCGGCGATTGAACGTGAAATTCGGAAACAGTTAACGGAAAAAGCTGATGAAAAAGCGATCAATGTATTTGGCGATAATTTGTATCATTTACTAATGCAGGCGCCGTTGAAAGGTAAAACAGTTCTTGGATTGGATCCGGCGTTTAGAACAGGTTGCAAACTGGCAGTAATCGATCCGACCGGAAAATTTCTGGCGAAAGCGGTGATTTACCCGCATGAAAAGGCCAAGGGACAAAAACCGGATCCTAAGCTGCGGGCAGAAGCAAAGGAGAAACTTAAAACCTTAATTAATGATTATCACGTTGAAATGGTTGCGATTGGAAACGGGACTGCCAGTCGGGAATCCGAAGCGTTTGTTGCTGAAGTTTTAAAAGAAATCTCAACATCGGTTTATTATGTAATCGTTAACGAGGCGGGGGCTTCGGTCTACTCCGCAAGTCAAATTGCCCGGGATGAATTTCCCGACTTTAACGTTGAAGAACGGTCAGCAGTCAGCATCGCCCGCCGGCTCCAAGACCCATTGGCTGAATTAATCAAGATTGATCCGAAATCAATCGGGGTTGGTCAATATCAGCATGATCTGCCAGAAAAAGAACTTGATAATAAGCTGAGCCAGGTAATTGAAACGGGCGTTAACCAGGTAGGGGTCAATTTAAACACTGCCAGTCCGCAATTGTTGGCACACATTTCAGGATTGAATAAGTCAATTGCAAAAAATATCGTGAAGTACCGTGATGAAAACGGTAAGTTTAAGACCCGAAAAGAATTGTTAAATGTCCCACGGCTCGGAAATAAGGCGTATGAACAATCAGCCGGCTTTTTACGGATCGTGAATGGAACGAATCCGTTAGATAACACCGACATTCACCCTGAAAGCTATGCGGTTGCTGAAAAGCTTTTAGCGGCTAATCAGGCAACCGAGAATGAAATTGGAACAACCAAGTTGAATCAAAAATTAAAACAGTTTGATCAGAAACAGTTTGCGACTGATAATCAAATCGGCGAAGCAACGTTGATGGATATCGTTTCGAGTTTAGAAAAGCCGGGGCGTGATTTTCGGGAGACGATGCCAATGCCGTTGTTGCGTTCTGATACGCTGCACCTTGAAGATTTGAAACCGGGAATGCAGCTTCAAGGGACAGTCCGGAATGTTGTTGATTTTGGTGTTTTTGTAGACATTGGCGTTAAGCAAGACGGCTTGGTACATATTTCAAAACTGAGTGATTCATACGTTGCGAACCCGCGGGACGTGGTTGCTGTTGGGGACATCGTTGACGTCTGGGTCGATGGTGTTGATGAAAAACGCGGCCGGATCCAATTATCAATGGTTGCGCCAGCGGATCAGAAGGCGGAAAAATGACGGACCAAGAACTGCAACGGTTAATTGAACGAATTTCAATTGAATCATTTCAAGTCCCGTTTCGGCATACTGCAAGTTTTAATTCCCGGTTGCGGTCAACTGGCGGGCGGTACATGCTAGAAACTCATAATATTGAGATCAATCCCCACATTGCAGATAATTATCCGTCCGGGATTTTGGTGGAAGTAATCAAACATGAACCGTGTCACTATCACTTGCATTTAAATCATCGCGGTTACCAGCACCGGGATCACGACTTTAAAGTCTTGCTGCAAAAAGTTGGCGGAAGTCGGTATTCGCCGTCAAGTTTACGTCCGGATCCGCAAATCGTGTATGAATGCCGGCGTTGTCATAAACGATATTATCGTCAGCGGCATTTTAACGTCCAGAAGTACCGTTGTTCGCGGTGCGGCGGGTATTTGAAATTAATTTCAAAATAATTGAAAAAAGATATTGCGTCTGATAATTTTGTCTGTTATAATTATTTCTGTTGTCGCGGGTATGGCGGAATTGGCAGACGCGTCAGACTAAGGATCTGGTGAGCATTGCGCTCGTGATGGTTCGAATCCATTTACCCGCATAAAGGTGAGCTGAGGTGTTAGACCTCAGCTTTTTTTTACCTAAAAACACAAATATTTTGCATTCATTTCCTTTCAGGAGTATCTTAGATTAAGATTTTAAATTAGGAGATATCTGCTTGAAGGGGAATAAGAAAAAAGAATTTTGAGGTGAATATAATGTCAGTTGGTGTTAAATTAACTGCCAGTGCAGGTTACTTGCCTGAACGGGTCGTTACGAATGATGAATTAAGTAAAATTATGGATACTTCTGATGAATGGATTCAAGCTCATACAGGAATCAAAACTCGTCATTATGCAATTGATGAAGATTCATCTGAAATGGCAACAAAGGTTGCGGAAAAGCTTTTGCAACAGGCGCATGTTGCTCCGGAGGAAATTGATTTGATCATTGTTTCAACAATTTCACCGGATGCATTAACGCCATCAACCGCAGCGCTTGTTCAAAAGAATATCGGGGCAAAAAATGCCTTTGCCTATGATTTGTCAGCTGCCTGTGCTGGATTTATTTTCGGTTACAGTACAGCAGATAAGTTTCTTCACAGTCCGCAATACAATAAGGCAATTGTGATCAGTGTTGAAAATAATTCAAAGATGATGGACTTTACGGACCGGACATCAGCTGTTTTCTTCGGTGATGGAGCTGCCGGAGCATTGTTAGAAAAGAAGGAAGATGCAACGGATTCATTGCTTGCTGAAAAGATGCGGGCCGATGGCAACATGGAAGCCGTCAACAGCGGTCGAATCAAGCCGATTTCAGATGTTAAGGCTGAAAATTATCCGCAAGCAAAAGCGTTTTATCAAGATGGCCCGGCCGTGTTTAATTTTGTAACGACAACGGTTATTGACCACATGAAAGATTTTTTAAATGAAAATCAGATCGATCCGCAAGAAATTGATTTAGTGATTCCTCACCAAGCAAATTTACGGTTGCTTGAAAAGATTTCCGAAGGATTAAATATTCCATTTGAAAAGTTTGCCGTCAACGTTGATTACGCTGGGAATACTTCTTCAGTGGGAATTCCGTTGGCATTAAGCGAACAGCTGGCAAATGGAAAACGGCCAAAGAAAGCATTATTGACGGGCTTTGGTGCAGGATTAGTTTACGGCAGTTTATTGTTAGATTTAAGTGATTACTAAAAAAGATTGTGCGAAAAAATCGCACAATCTTTTTTTAGTATCCGTAATTTCCGGTTGTTCCTGCACCTGTTCCGGTTCCGCCACCGGTTGCTCCACCATAGTTGCCGCCTGTTGCATTTCCAGTTCCGGCCGTCTGGTTAGTTCCTGTGCCAGTGCCAGTTCCTGCTCCGTATCCTTGGGTTTGGGTTCGCTGCGGGGAGGGTGTTGTTTGGTTTCCATAATCCGTTCCGGTTCCAGGATTTCCAGCAGCTGAACCATATCCGTTTCCGGTTGAGGTCGAATCTGTTGTTGAATCATCACTATTGTCGCCTTCAAGTTGGCTGAGTGAATCTTTTTCAAAGTCATAATCGGAATCTTTCAAGCCAAGCTGATGGCGAATTTCATTTGAAATCTTCCGCTTTTCTGATGCGGTTGCAACTTGATATGACAAACCGCTTAATGTTTCGCTGTTTCCTTGAAGAACCCGTGATGAAACGTGCTTGCCGGCATCTTTATAGTAAGATTCGATCAGCATCAAGTCATCGTATGAAAGGTCAGTCTTCAAACTTCCTTGGATCGCATTGATTGTCTTGTTGTACTTCGTTAATGAAGAAGCAGACATTGCTTTTTTGATGATGGCTGTTAAAATTTGTTTTTGCCGTTTTTGCCGCCCGTAATCGCCTTGCGGATCATCATCCCGCATTCGAGAATATGACAGTGCTTGTTTGCCATCAAGTTTAACTTTCTTGCCCTTTGTAACCGAAACGTTTTGGTATGAGAACGTCAACGGCGGGGTAACGGTCACGCCGCCAAGGTCGTCGATGACTTTGACCAAACCGCCCATATTGATCAGCATGTAAAAGTTGATTGGAATATCAAGCGTCTTTTCAACAGTTTTGACTGCTAGATCTGTTCCACCATACGTATATGCTGAGTTGATCTTATCATATTCGTTGTCAGATCCTGAAATGTGAACGGCTGTATCCCGTGGAATACTTGTCATGGTAATTTTTTCGGTTTGTGGATTAACGGTCATGATGATCATCGTATCGGTTCGGCCTTTAAATGTCCGGCCAAGATCACCGGTATCCGTTCCCATCAGCAAAACTGAAAACGGCTTTTTGGCTTTTAAAATTTTAGAAACGGTTTGATCATTACCGGTTGGTGAGTAAGTCTTTGACATTGCCGTTCGCGTATGGTTTAAAATGTTCAGCGCAAAGGCACCAATTCCGTAAAATCCAATCAATAGCACAACTAAGCAAATCGCACAGATCTTCTTGCGGAGACTTTGTTTCGCACGATTGCGCTTATGGTATTCTTCAGTTCGTGAAGGAATTTCATCGTATAACGATGAATCTTCGCGTTTGTTGTTATCCATAATGACTCCTTAATTTATCTTTAAAATTTTACATTTTAATTTTATTTTTCGCTTATCTATTGAATTATACCAAAAAAAATAATTGAAAAGTTGAATAAATTGCGAATTTAATAAATGGAGGGATGATAATGATAAAAAAGCTAATGATTATAGGTTTCATCGCATTATTATTGCTATGCGGGACGGAAAAAGCGCACGCATCAAGTTATTATTGGGCACCAAAGACGAAAATTAATGACGTTGAAGTGACGGTTTCTTCAGTTCCAGAAACTGAATCGATTATTGAAGATGATCGTTGTTTGGAAAATAACGGGAATGATTTGAAAAACGAACAAAACGGTAATCAAGTTGTTCGTGAAGCGCGAAAATATCTCGGCGTACCATATGTTTGGGGCGGGAGCACCCCGCAAGGATTTGACTGTTCAGGACTTGTTCAATATGTCTATGCGCATTGCGGAAAGCAGTTGCCGCGGGTGACGACTCAACAAGAACATTGCGGCAGAAAAATTTCACTAAATCAAGCCCAGCCGGGAGATTTGTATTTCTGGGGATTCCCGGGACAGACTCATCATGTTGCAATTGCATGCGGAAATGGACAGTTTATTCAAGCACCTGCGCCCGGACAGTCGGTGATGGTTTCAGATGTTCACCTTTTCCGACCAGATTTTGCGATTCGACTAGATTAAAATTCTTTCTGCTTTATCGTCCGGGGGGATTTTGATATGATAAAAATTGGTTAAAAAGCGTAAGAAGGTGAACTAATGGTTAAATTAGTTTTACTCCGCCACGGACAGAGTATTGCGAATCAAAAAAATGAATATACCGGATGGTCGGATGTTCCACTGACAGCGTTGGGCGAAGCCCAGGCGCATTCGGCCGGTCGGCTTTTACGTGAAGAAGGAATTCAATTCAGTGACGTCCATACGTCAGTTTTAGTTCGCGTAATTAAAACCGCTAATATCGTTTTAGACGAAATCAATCAGTTATGGATTCCGGAACACAAAACTTGGCGGTTGAACGAGCGGCACTATGGAGCGTTACGGGGCTTGAATAAAGATTATACCCGTCAAATTTACGGTAAAAAGCAGGTTGCACTTTGGCGCCGGTCATATTATTCAGTTCCGCCAGAATTAGAAAAATTTGATGATGATCGGCGGTATGCAAGTGTTCCGCATGACTTATTGCCATTAGCCGAAAGCTTAGAGATGGCTTCAGCCCGGATCATTCCATATTGGGTGGATGAAATTGCTCCCCGGCTTAAGGCAGGGAAGAATCAGTTGGTTGTCGCTCATGGAAGTTCCTTACGGGCATTGTTAAAATACCTTGAGCGCATCAGTGATGAAGGAATTGACGGAGTTGAAGTCTATAATGGCGAACCAATCGTTTATACGTTAGATGATCAAACCCTTGAGATTCAAGATAAGAAAGTTTTATCATACGAAAAAAAATCTGCCGACTAGGCAGATTTTTTATTTTAAATTGAATTAATTATTAAGCCAATGCACCCATAGGATCCCATGGGACTATAATAAAAAATTAAAAACGCCTATATATCAACGTGATATGCACCCCAAATCTTGGATAAAGTAAATCCAAGATTTGGGGTGTTTTTATGCATTTTTCAAAACAAGATAAAATTAATATTTATCAGCTTTACCAACAAAACTATAGATATTCAGAAATAAAAGAATATTATCCAATAGAAAAAGGAAATTTTTACTATTTGGTTCGAATATTAAATCGATACGGCATCGCATGGCTCGATAGACCTCATCATAAGTGGACTCGACAAGAGAAAAAGAAAGCCATTGATCGAGTATTGGTTAATCATGAGCTTCGAAGAAATGTTGCTTTAGATTTGGGACTATCTAGTGTTGGAATGTTGACTAATTGGATTCGAGATTATCGAAAAAATGGTTATAATGTGATTGATAAACCAATAGGAAGACCGAGGAAAAAGACAATCACAAAACGTAATCAAAAGAAAATTAAATCAGAAGATAAGAAAATCAAGGAACTTGAGGAAGAATTACTCTATCTGAGAGCTGAAAATGCCTATTTAAAAGCATTAAGGGAATTGGCAATCAAAGATCAAAAAAAGCAAAAGTAATTGAATGACTTCGTTGTCAATTTCCACTGGCAGTTCTGTTGAAGGTCGCTAAGATGAGTCGTTCAACCTTCTACTATCAACTGTCTCACAAGAAAGATCGGCAGAACCATAAAATCATGAAACGAATCAAAGAAATCTTTGATCAACATCTCGAAAACTATGGTTATCGCCGCATAACGTGTATATTACGCAATGAAGGAATGACAATCAACCACAAAAAAGTTAAACGTTTGATGAAAACTATGGGATTATTTGGCAAAGTTATCCGGAAACGCAATCGTTATAGCTCTTATAAAGGAACAGTCGGTAAAATTGCGGGAAACGAAATCAATTGTTACTTCAGTGCTGATCAGCCACGAAAGAAAGCATATACTTATCACCGATTTTAGATGGATTCAACGGGGAGATTATCGCCTATGATGTTTCCACTTCGCCTAATCTCCATCAAACGTTTAAGATGTTAAATCAGCTTGATCGATATGGATCATTAAATGGAATGATTTTACACAGTGACCAGGGATGGCAATATCAAAATGCGACATACCAACGATTTTTAAAAGAAAGAGGAATCATTCAAAGTATGTCCCGTAAGGAAAATAGCTTGGATAATGGACTGATGGAAAATTTCTTCAGTATTCTGAAACGTGAAATGTTTTATGGTTATGAAGATCAATACAAAAATACTGATGAATTGATTCAAGCAATTCACCAGTATATCCAGTATTATAATAACGACAGAATTAAGGTAAAACTAAAAGGACTGAGTCCTGTCCAATACAGAACTCAGTCCCAGATTGCCTAGCTAATAAAGTGTCCAACTTTTGGGGTTCACTATCATTGATAGAGGTGTTTTTTTATTTAAAGAGGTGGTTAATTTGAGAAATGATGTAAAAATGATTAAAGCGATTTTGAATAAATACACGCGATTAAAACAAGATTTACAAGAGTTTACGTTAATTTCAAGTCCATTATTAGATATAGTGGGTGGGAAAAGTAAGAAAAATGGCGCTGAAAGTAAAGTTTTACGGCACGTTGATTATGAATTAACCATTTCAAAAATTGAAAAAGCCATAAAAGGTGTTTCTGATGATCGTTTAAAATTCATTTTGAATAACTACATAATTAATAAACAGTATAGTGTTTCAGAAATGTGTGAGAAATTATCAACCTCAAAGAGCAATTTTAATTATTTAAAGAATAAAGCGCTGAAAGAGTTTTA
>DWVG01000073.1 GCA_019120355.1 Candidatus Ligilactobacillus faecavium | reverse complement strand
TTTATCCCCTCTTCTCTTTTTAGTCCCCATGCTTTAAAATGAAGAAAGAATAATATAAGGAGGACCTTCAGGTGGAATTTTCGTTTGACCGTCAAAATCATAAATTCGGATACTTAAAATACACCGCAGCCTTTTTGAGCGTTGCTTTATTTGTTTATGGGGTTTACTTGATCACCGGACATTCGTTAATTTGGCGACTTGACGGTGCCAATCAGCATTTGCCGCTTTTAATTGAATTTCGCAAATGTCTGCTTAATTTTATTCATCATCCGTCACTTGCGGCTCTCCCTGGTTGGTCATGGCATATGGGACTTGGAGGAGATGCCTTCCAAGTTGATGCATACTATTTATTCGGTGATATTTTTGCATACCTTGTCTTGCTTTTCCCAGCAAGCAAAATTGTTTTGGCATATCAATTTCTGATTGTCTTACGGCTATACTGTGCTGGTTTAGCTTTTTGCTGGTGTGCTTTTCATTTAAAATTAAAGGATTCATCAGTCGTTATTGGAGCACTTGTCTATCTTTTTAATGCCTTTTTACTTTACTCAAACGTTGCCCAACCGTTCTTCACTCTCCCATTTATTATCTTCCCGATTCTGATCGTTAACCTTGAACGGGTCATTCAAGGAAGATCAGTTTGGCCGTTGCTGCTCACATTTACGTGGATGCTGATCAATAATTTTTACTTTGCCTATATCCTGGGGTTAGGAGCCATTGGATATTTAGGACTGCGATTATTATGGGATCTTAAAACCAAGAAAAACTACCTGAAATTGTTTGCTAAATTGGCAGGCGCAACGCTTTTAAGCATCATCAACGCAGCCATTCTTTTACTTCCGGAAATCATCGCCGTTCATAATTCAACCCGGACTTCAAGCACTTTTGCTAACGGATTAAAGGGATACCCTGCATATTATTATTTAAGCTTACCGGGGCAATTAATCAATGGCGGCAATCGCGACTTTTATTTTTGGACAGCCCTTGGCTTTGCAAGCATCGCATTTTTTGCCATTTTATACACTCTCAAAGCATTCAAGCAATACCGAATTATTAATTCAGTTTTCATCATCAGCTTCATTATTTTGCTTATTCCTGCATGTGCTGCGGTTTTCAATGGCTTTTTAGCTCCATCTAATCGATGGACATTAATGTTATGCCTTCCAATTGCTCTAGCATGCGCGGCCCTTGCTGATAACCTTGAATTTTTATCTGCGAAAACCATCAAAGGATTTACAATTGGGGCTATTCTTTACATTATTTATGTTTGCGCAGATTACTTCTTTCAAAATAATGAAAAGATATTCATCCCCGTTGTCTTTTTGTTTGTTACCCTTGGTTCGTTGATTTTGATTCATCATTATCAACCGCAACATGCGCGGCAAATTCTTCTTGGAGTCGTCTTGTTAAACGTGATCTGCAATGCCGTTTACTTTGAAGCACCTTATAATGAAGGCTATTCAAACGAAATGTTGCCGCGGAAAAGTTACCCGCACCTTGCTGACATTCAATATGGAAAGCTTGCCCAAAAACTGACTGATCAAACTGGTTACCGAATCTCAACAATCAGCCAAAACGCAGACTTTGGAGCCGGTTATCACATGTACAATAATCAGCAAACAAATGTTAATTCCATTAATTCCTACTATTCGCTGCAAAATAAGTTTGTTGGCGATTTTGCACAAAAGCTGCAAAATACTCAATTTGAAGCTAACATTCCCCTTGCACAATTTGATGATCGGACAGTTGTAAATAACTTTTTCGGAGTTAAATACCTCTTTGTCCATCACCAACAACCGAATAATACCAAGATTCCTGCCGGCTATACGCTCGATGCCAGTCAAATGCTGAATACATACACAAACGATCGGATTCTACGGTATCGGACCCGGCAGAATTTTCCATTAATGTACTGGCAACCCAAAGTCTTTACTCCGAAACAGTATGCAACTTATGGTCCAACCCAAAAAGAGCGGGCCCTTGCTGATGGGGTTTTAGTCAACCATTCAACCGGACTTCCGCAAGCATCCGTTAAAGGTCAAGTTATTAGTCTTCCATTTAAACTGATTTCAAGCAACGGGAACCTGATTGATCCGCAAAATCTTGAGCATCTTGATTCAAATGAAAGCTATAAGGTTGTTCTCGATCTTCAAAATTTGACCCCTAAACAGCAAAAAGCGCTGAAGAATTCTGAACTGCACCTTGAATTTGAAAATTTGCATTATCGGCCATTGACGTTGAAGCAGCAAATTACAATGCAACAAACCAATGCGGACTACCACCTCGATGACGGAAAGTTGACCCAAAATTCGAAGTTAAGTGCTTATCAGGCATTCCGAAACAATATCATTAACGGTCTGCCTGATCAAAGTTTCAAGATTCAGGCAACTACGCCCCTTGGAAAGGAAATCATTAAGCAACCAAAAGCCCAAATTTTATCATTTTACAAACAGGTCAAAAACGGAACGATGAATTTGGGGTTCTATCCTCAGATTCCGCAAACGATTGATTTAAATTTCAATCATCTCGGAAACTATTCGTTTGATTTAAAACTGGTTGCCGAGCCGCTTGGAAACCAATATGATCACCAAGTTCAACTTATTCAAAAAAATCGGCTGCGGCAGTTGAAGTTGTCGCCCAATCGCCTTCATGGAACGATCAAGACCACGCGTCCAGGAATTTTAACTTCATCGATTCCATACTCTGATGGGTGGCAAGCGACTGTCAATGGGAAAAAAATGCCGCTTCTTCGCACGAACACCGCCTTCATTGGAATTAAGCTTCCTGCCGGCGTTCATCATGTTGAATTGTGTTACCATACTCCGGGATTGAAACTCGGAATTTTCATTTCAGCAATCGGAGTGGCTATCACCTTGATCAGCGGTGGGATTACAATAATTCGAAGGAAAAAGAATAAATAAACAAAAGACGCGACGTTCATGTCGCGTTTTTGTTTATTTAAATTCTTTTGGACGTTCTTTAAGTTGTCCGAAATGATATTGAATCGCTTCAACAATTCGTTGAGCTGCGCGGCCATCACCATATGGATTTTTAGCATTCGCCATTGCATCATATTCTTCTTGATTATCCAGTAAAGTTTCCATTTCATTTTTGACCGTTTGATAATCTGTTCCGACCAACTTTAACGTTCCTGCTTCAATTCCTTCTGGCCGCTCCGTTGTGTCCCGCAATACCAAAACTGGTTTTCCAAGGGCTGGCGCTTCTTCTTGAACGCCGCCGGAATCTGACATGATGAAGAAGCTTCGTGCTGCAAGGTTATGAAAATCAACCACATCAAGCGGATCAATCAAGTGAACGCGTTCAACATGATCAAAAATTTCATGAGCTGCTTTTTGAACCGCTGGGCTTAAATGAACCGGATAAATCACTTCGACTTCTGGGTGAGTTTCAATCACATCCCGAATGGCCTTAAAGACCCGTTTCATCGGTTCGCCTTGGTTTTCCCGCCGGTGCATCGTTACTAAAATCAATTTCTTCTTCGGATCAACAAGCTCTAAAATATCATGGTGATAATCATCCTGTACGGTTTCATGCAATGCATCAATTGCGGTATTGCCGGTAATAAAAATCTTGGATGCCGCATGATTTTCTTTTAACAAGTTGTCCTTGCTCTGCTGCGTTGGCGCAAAATACAAATCTGCAAGGTCATCCGTCATTTGCCGGTTCATTTCCTCTGGATAAGGTGAATACTTATTCCAAGTCCGCAAGCCCGCTTCAACGTGGCCGACTGCAGCTTGTTGGTAAAAGGCAGCTAAACTCGCTGCAAACGTCGTGGTCGTATCACCATGAACCAAGATAATATCTGGCTTTTCAGCTTCAATGACCGCTTTTAATTTGTTTAAAACTTCAATCGTAATGTCATTTAAACTCTGCCCCTGGTGCATAATATTCAAATCATAATCCGGTTTGATCTTAAAAATTTCAAGGACCTGGTCCAGCATTTCCCGGTGCTGAGCCGTAACGGTTGTTATCGCGTCAATTTGATCAGCATGCTTATTCAATTCTAATACAAGCGGTGCCATTTTAATTGCTTCTGGCCGCGTCCCAAAAACGGTCATTACTTTGATCTTTTTTTCCATATAGCTCCTCCTCTTGCCCTATATGATCAATTTCACTTACATTTCTATGCTATCATATATATTAAAATGAATGGAGGTTCCTTACTATGACAATTGCAAATTTTGAAGAAAAATTACAAAAATACGCTGAATTAATCGTCAAGGTCGGCGTCAACGTCCAACCAGGACAAGAAGTTGTTCTCTACATTAATGTTGACCAACAACACCTTGCCCACTTAATCGTCAAAGAAGCTTACAAGGCAGGCGCCGGAAAAGTAATGATCAAATGGAGCGATACTTTTGCCCAACGCGAATTTCTCGAACATGCAAGTGATGAATTTCTTGAAAATGTTCCGGAATTTGCTAAAGAAGAAGCTAAATATATTGCTGATCACCGTTGCTGCCGGATCTCAGTGATGTCAGAAGACCCTGGTGCATTTGGCGGAATTGATCAAAAGAGGGTTGCTGCATATCAAAGTGCAAATGGCAAGGCTTTAATGCCCGTTCGCCAAGCAACTCAAAATAATGATTTAAGTTGGACAGTCGTGGCAGCTGCCAGTCCGGCATGGGCTGAACGCGTCTTCCCTGATTTAAAAGGTGAAGCTGCCACTGATCGTTTATGGGAAGAAATTTTCAAAACGACCCGCATCGACCGTGAAGACCCAATTCAAGCTTGGAAAGATCACGATGCGAAATTACATGAAAAAGAAGATTGGTTAAACAAGGAACAGTTCAGTGCATTGCACTACACTTCGCCACGAACTGATTTAACGATCGGGCTTCCTGAAAATCACGTATGGGAAGGCGGCGGAAGCAAAAACGCAGCCGGAATCGAATTTATGGCGAATATGCCGACTGAAGAATGCTTTACGGCTCCTGATAATCGCCGAATCAACGGTTACGTAACTTCAACCAAGCCGTTAAGCTATGCCGGCAACATTCTTGAAAACATGAAATTTACATTTAAAGACGGGAAAGTGGTTGAAGCAACGGCTGAAAAAGGGCAAGCGGTCCTTGATCACCTTCTTGAAACCGATGAAGGGGTCCGTTCACTGGGTGAAGTTTCCCTTGTTCCGGATCCATCACCGATCTCTCAATCAGGAATCACGTTCTTTAATACCCTCTTTGATGAAAATGCAAGCGACCACCTTGCTTTAGGGGCTGCTTACCCGTTTAACGTTCAAGGCGGAACCAAAATGAGTGAAGATCAATTGAAAGCTAAGGGCATCAACTTTAGTCAAGCCCATGTTGACTTTATGGTTGGATCAGCTGATATGAACATTGATGGAATCAAAAAAGACGGGACGATCGTTCCTGTCTTCCGAAATGGTGATTGGGCTTAATTAAATTAATAATGAAACTAAAAGACTGCGCGTATGCGCAGTCTTTTTTAAGTAAATCATTAAATCAGCTTAATAAATTGAAGCAGTTTTTCTTGCGTAAGCGGAATGATCGAATTTTCAATACTATCCTTATTGATCTCTAAAACATATTCCTGCCCTTCAAGTTGATTCATCACCCTTAAAACGGCGTTCAACTGTTCCGATTGAAGACGTTCAAATGAATGGTTCCGCCGATGAAAATCGTCTTCAAGCTTTTTTGAAAAAATAACAGTTACTTGGCGCCGTTCTTGTTCATCGATAATTTTCCAAATTTCGTCTTCCCCATGAATTTGATTTGCTTTTTCAATTATCGTACTTTTCATAAAATTTAGCCTCCTTTTACTTAAGTACACCATTGAATATACCAGCATGCCAACTCCAAGTCAAGGATTTTCACAAAAACATTAAGCAAATAATTACAAATACTTAAAAATGGATCATGGATTGCATTTTAACTGAAAAATCATTCGATTAATTGATTAAAGTCTCCAATTACAAAAAAGACTGCAACTAACGCCACAGTCTCTGCATAACCTTGATTCAATTAAAAATGCGCTTAATCGGAATTGAACCGATGACCTACCGCTTAGGAGGCGGTTGCTCTATCCTGCTGAGCTACAAGCGCAACTGATTAAAACAATAGTTTAAGTATAATTAATCTTTGAACCGCACGCAAGTATCTTCATTTTTTAAAATTTAATAATAATTCTGGGATAAATCTCTTTTATTTTTAAATATTTTCTAATAATTTGATTTTATGTTACATTTTTTATCATAAACCGTGTATAATTATTTTACGAAACATCTTTTGTTTAAAAATATTCTAAGGAGAATTATTAGATGAACGAAAACAACAGTGCAAAGAAAATCACAACTGGCGCATTAGTGCTGATGATCTTCTCAACGATCTTCGGCTTTGCAAATACACCGGTTGCCTTTATGCAAATGGGATATGGTGCGATCTTATGGTACATTTTAGGCGCACTGCTCTACTTCCTTCCAAGTAGTTTGATGTATGCCGAATATGGCTCTGCTTTAAAAGAAAGCAAGGGTGGAATTTACTCATGGCTTGATGCCTCAATTAGTGAAAAATGGTCATTTATTGCCACCTTTATTTGGTTATCCGCTTGGGTAATTTGGCAAGTAATGGTTTCTCAGAAGATCTGTATCACGATTTCAACTATTATCTTCGGCCATGATACAACGAACACATGGCATCTATTTGGATTAAATTCAACTTTGACAGTTGCATTGATTTCAATCATTGGTGTAATTGCAATTACCTGGCTTGTTAACCACGGAATTGATACAATTGCCAAGATTTCATCAATTGGTGGTTTAGCTGTTATGTTGCTTAACGTGACATTGATTCTTTCAAGTGTCTTCATCTTATTCAAGAATCATTTCCAATTAGCCCAACCGTTGCAACACGTTTCACAATTTGCAACATCCGTTAACCCGCAATTTCAATCGCCGATTGCGATGATCAGTTTCATGATTTACGCAATCTTCGCATACGGTGGTCTTGAATCAATGGGTGGGGTCACCGATTCGTTGGATAAACCGGAAAAGACTTTCCCACGGGCAATCATTATCAGTACGATCGTTATCGGGATCGGCTATGCCTTAAACATTTTCCTTTGGGGAATTTCAACCAACTGGAATCACGTTATTAATCACCCTGACGTAAACTTAGGTAACATTACATACGTCTTGATGCAAAATCTTGGGTTAGAATTAGGAAAAGCTTTCCACTTATCAACGCAAACCGCATTAACAATGGGAACGGTCTTCTCACGGTTATCAGCAATTGGAATGTTATGTGCTTACTTAGGTTCGTTCTTCGTTTTGATCTACTCCCCATTGAAGTCATTTATTATGGGTTCACCAAAAGAACTTTGGCCCGAAAAGGTTACAAAGTTAAACAAGAAAGGCATGCCTTCATTTGCTCTTTGGATTCAAACCGCAATCGTTTGTGTCATCATTGGTGGGGTTGCAATCGCATCAACCTTGATTCACCAAGATTCAAAGTTCTTGTTCAACCTCTTAACTTCAATGAGTAACGTTGCATCAACATTACCATACCTCTTCTTGGTTGCAGCCTTTCCGTTCTTTAAGAAACGGCAAGATCTCGACCGTCCATTTGAAGCTTTCCACAGTCGGAAAACAATGTTGATAATCGTTACAATTACATTGATTACCCTTGTAATTGCAAACGGCTTTACAATTATCCAACCATTTATTGAAAAAGACTGGGTTGGTGCCACAGCAACCGTTGCTGGTCCGTTAGTCTTCGGAATTTTTGCATGGGCTCTTTATACGATTCGTTCAAAACGGATTAAAAACAATGATTAATAATTGAATATTAAATAACCGTGATCGCATTCAACGATCACGGTTATTTTTTACCTTTTCTTATGTGCAGATGGCTTTCCCTTGTTCTTTCGGTTCCGTTTCCGATTCTTCTTTTTCTTCTTTGGTTGCTCGTCATTTTTAACAACTGGCTTTCGGGGTTGACGCCGCTTCTTCAAATCAAGATCAGCCATCGCCTCTTCGCCATAAAGCATTCCTTGATAAAGAATTCCGTTTTGAATATCAAGTTTACTTTGATCCATGAGGTGTTTAAAGTTTCGCAACTCATGTTCATTTCCTAAATCCAGAACTGCTCCTGGCGCACCCATCCGACCAGTTCGTCCAGCCCGATGAATATACGTCGTTTGGTCTTTCGGAATGTCATAATTAATAACAGCCGGTAAGCCCGGAATATCAATTCCCCGCGCTGCGATATCAGTGGTTAAAATAAAAGTCAGTTTGCCCTTTTTTAACGCCGCCAGTGCTTGTTGTCGATCTGTTTGCCGCCCATTACTGCTTAACATTGCGACCGGAATATGATGATGTTGCAGCTTTTGGTAAACTTCTTCAAGCGTTGCCGTTTGTTTGAAAAAGACCAAAGCATGCATTTCAGGTAAGTTAGCAATTTTGCGTAACATGTCAACTCGCTTGCGCGTCGGCGTTTCCAACAAATAATGAGTAACCTGGCCCCCAGTAATGTCCTGATCAGAAACATCGATCACTTGCGGTTCAATTCCAAACCATTGATGAAACTCATTAAAAATTGGCGCTTTCGTTGCAGAAAAGAAGACTAATTGAATTTCAGATGGGGCATGACTCAAAATATCACGAATCGTATCCATCGATTCTTTTTCTTGAAGCATTTCGTCCGCTTCATCGATTACAGCTGCAATTACCTTATGCAACCGCAATTTTCGTTGTTCAATCAATTGCAACATTCGCCCCGGCGTTCCAACGACAACTTCCGGATGCTTTTTCAACCGCTCAATTTGCCGTTTAATGTTGGCCCCGCCAATCAAAGAAATCGTATTAAGGCCAATCACTTTTCCCCATTCACGAATAACTTCTGTGATTTGGGCAGCCAATTCCTGCGAGGGCGACATTACGACCAATTGCGTTCCATCCCCAGGCATCACCTTTTCAAGCAATGGCCACGCATACGCTAAGGTCTTTCCTGATCCAGTCGGCGCAATTCCAAGAACATTTTCGCCAGCTTGCAACGGCGCCTGTGTTGCTTGCTGAATGGGAGTTAATTCAGTAAATCCTTGTTCTTTAAAATACTGTTTAAATTTTTCGTTCATAATTATAATTCCTCATTTATTTAATGCCTTTTTATTGTAGCACGCTTCATCAATTTCGTGAGGCTAAAAGCCAATCAATTAAGTTCACTTTTTGAATTCCGTTGTAATTTGCCGTTCGATTAATTTGATCTAATGTGATCAAATATTTTGGATACTGATCATTAATTGCCTGCAGTGATCGCAATTCACGTTGAAGAGTTTTTTCATCTAAAGTCGTTAATGAAACTTGATAATATTCAACAATTTGCTTGGCATCGACTGCTACAAAATCCACCTCATATTTACCAGTATTTCCAACATAAACTTCATATCCACGACGCTTTAATTCCAAAAAAACGATATTTTCAATAATGTGCCCAAAATCCTGCTGATGGTCTGCCAACAGTAATCGCCGAAGCCCAACATCAACAGCATAATATTTTTTCTGAGTCCCTAATAACCGGCGCCCATGAATATCATACTGACTCACCGGATACATAATTAAACTGTCCGTAATTCCTGTTAGATAATTGCTGATTGAAGGATTGGAGGCCTTATATCCCGAGCTCACTAAAGTATTTTTAATTTTATTTACATTTACCAGACTTCCAACATCACTAAATAATGTTCGAATAATTCGTTCAAGGACTTCAACATCGCGAACCGAAAGTCGTGCGACGATATCCTTTAAAACCACTGTTGAATAAATTCCTTGCAAATATTCGAGTTTTTCCTTTTCAGAATCAACAAACAACGTATACGGAAATGAACTTTCCAAATACTGATTAAACAGTTCTTCATTCTTCTTAATAACATTGTTTTGCCGATTCCATTCCACGTATTCTTTAAACGACAGCGGCAGCATCTTTAATTCAACATAACGGCCACTTAAAACCGTTGCAATATCACTACTTAAAAAATATG
>DWVG01000072.1 GCA_019120355.1 Candidatus Ligilactobacillus faecavium | reverse complement strand
GCATTCAAAACCAGCATCCGGGCTTCGTCCCGTTCCTTTAATGGAGTTTGGGCAATTAATTCATGGGGTAAATCATAATCAAAATCTTCTGTCTTTAATGGTTTATCTGTCATTTTAAATTTCACCTTTCCTATTTGTTTGTGCGTGCTAATCCTAAATGCTGATAAGCAGCGTCTGTTACCACTCTACCACGCGGCGTCCGCTTTATAAAGCCGATTTGAAGCAAATATGGTTCGATTACATCTTCAATCGTATCTGTTTCCTCACCAACATTGGCAGCAATCGTTGATAAACCGACTGGACCGCCGTTATAAAGCAAAATCATTGTCCGTAAAAGTTTGCGGTCATTATCATCCAGGCCCTTCTCATCAACCCGTAACAATTTAAGCGCATAGTCAACGATTTCCTTATCGATCGTTTCCTTTTGCGAAACTTGCGAAAAGTCCCGGACACGTTTTAATAAACGGTTCGCGATTCGAGGGGTTCCCCGTGAACGCCGGGCAATTTCATGGGCGCCCTGATTATCGATCTGCGTATCAAAAACCTCAGCTGAGCGTTTGACGATTGCAGTCAATTCTTCTTCCGTGTAGTAGTTCATATGTCCTAAAATTCCGAACCGGGCCCGTAACGGTGCTGAAAGCATTCCGGCCCGGGTGGTTGCACCAATCAGCGTAAACGGCGGCAGCGGGAAGTGGACGGGATGAGCTGTTGTATCTTGCCCAACAATAATATCAATGAAAAAATCTTCCATTGCCGAATACAAAATTTCTTCAACGTTTTTCGGCAGCCGGTGAATTTCATCAATAAATAAGACATCGCCCGGTTCAAGTTCATTTAAAATCGCAACCAGGTCACCCGGCTTTTCAATCGCCGGGCCCGTGGTTGTCTTAATGTTGACTTGCAACTCGTTGGCAATTACCGTTGCCAGTGTAGTTTTTCCTAAGCCTGGCGGGCCGTACAGCAAAACATGGTCAAGGGATTCTTCACGTTGCTTGGCTGCCTGAATATAAACCGCGATCTCATCTTTGATCTTCGTTTGCCCGATATACTGATTTAAAAATTGCGGCCGTAAACTTAACTGTCCAAACTCATCATTTTCATCAAGCACTTCTCCCGAAATAATCCGGTCATCTTCGGCCATCGATCTGCTCCTTTCCATTCATAATTCAATCAACTAATTACTTCTTTAAAACCAATTTCAACGCAGCACTCAAGTAGGCATCCGTTGAATCGGCCTGAAAATCTTTAAGCTTTTTGCTAACTTTTTTAACTTCCGTTTTAGTATAACCAAGGCTTAACATTGCTTCAAGCGCTTCTTTAAGATATGGTTGTTCGTTATCAAAATCAAGAGCTAGATTTTGTTGATCAACCATTGGCGTTGGCGTTTCAATGTCGTCCATTTTGCCTTTCAGATCAAGAATAATTTGCTTTGCCGTTTTCTTCCCGATACTTGGAAATTTCGTCAAATAAGCTTCATCATCCGCGTTGATCGCTGCAACAAAGCCGCCCTGATCATTCGTTGCCAAAATCGCAAGCGCACTTTTCGGCCCGATTCCTGAAACACTGATCAGCTTCAAAAACAGTTGCTTTTCAGCAAGATCATAAAAGCCGTATAACGTCACGTCATTTTCCCGAACGGCCTGATAAACATATACTTTTTGAGTGCTATTTTTTTCATACCGAAATGGATTGGCAACCTGTAACTGATAACCGATTCCATTAACTTCAACCACAATGTAATGCGGATTAATGGCCGTAATTTTTCCAATTAAATATTCGTACATGTTAGTCTCCTGCGTTCTTTGTTTCCCGTAATGAACGGTGTGAATCTTGAATTCGTTTAAACATCCGTTCCAAATCTTGATTACTGAATTTAACCACCGTTGGCCGCCCGTGCGGACAGTTGAATGGATTTTCACATTCCTTTAATTGCCGCAACAATGCAACTGCCTGCTGCCGTTCTAAGTGGTGGTTTGCTTTGATCGATTGTTTGCAACTGATCATGATCGCAGTTGCCTCCCGAAACTTCGCAACTGTTAATTGCGGATCAGCCAAACATTCTTCAATTAAGTTTCGAATTGTTTCTTCCTCTTTTCCAGCCGGAATCCATGCTGGATGTTCATGAACAATATAAGTATTTTGTCCAAAATCTTCGAGATTGATTCCCAATTGAGCTAACTTATCGCGATTTTGCTCAATTTTTAACGCATCGCTGACTGAATACGTTAAAACAAGCGGAACAAGCATTTTTTGTTCTGCTGGATTATCGCTACCAATCTCTTCGCGGTAAAATTCATACTTAACGCGTTCCTGCGCAGCATGCTGATCAAGCAGGTAAAAGCCATCATCCGCTTCAGCAAGCAAATAAGTTCCATGCAGCTGACCGATATACTTCAAATCCGGAAAACGACGCGGCGAAGGCTCACTGATCTTTTCTTCCGCCTGTTCTTCATGAATCTGAAACGAAGCAGCCGGTGTTTCAACTTGCGATCGATACTTTTGATCCCATTGCTGAACTGTTGAACTCGTTAAATCAGCGCGGGTTGCAATCATTACCGGATGAGTAATGGTTTGCGGTTTAAACGGTTCATTAACCGCCTGTTCTGACTCTGAATCTGCTGACTGCTTTTCTTTTTTTGAAACTGGCAACGGCTTTTCACCTAAAAGCGCTGCTAAAACTTCTTGTTGCTTTTCAACATGGTGCTGGTGTTCAACGGCTTGCGGATTCAACCCAATATCAAATTGTTCCGCCTTTTTGGCCTTTGGTTGATGCGAATTTAAATTGCCGACTGCACTTGGAATTAAGTTTTGCTGTCCAATTCGATTAGCAACCCTTGTCGTGATCAAGTCGGCCAGCTGATTTTCTTTACTGATCCGAACTTCTTGTTTTGTCGGATGGACATTAACGTCTACCAGCAGCGGGTCGAGTTGAATTGCCAAGACGGCGATCGGATACCGGCCAACCATTAATTTTGAGCCGTATCCTTTAATGATTGCATTTGAAAGTTGATTATTTTTAATGTACCGGCCATTCAATAAAATACTGATATAATTTTTCGATGCCCGCGTCAACTTTGGCAGCGAAACTAATCCACTAACCTGAAAGTCACGGTCTTCGCCTGCAAAATCAATCATTTGACGAGCGTTTTTAACTCCATAAATCGCACTGATCACCTGAACCAGGTTTCCATTGCCAGAAGTCCGAAGTAAAGTCCGACCGTTATTTGACAGTGAAAAAGCTACTTCCGGATGACTCATTGCAAGATGGTCGACCCAATCCGTGATTGCCGCCAATTCGGTTTGCGGTGAACTTAAATATTTTAAGCGCGCCGGAGTGTTATAAAATAACTGGTTGACGGTGATTCGGGTCCCTTGCCGCCCCGCGTAGGACTGTTGGGCAATCAGCTTTCCGCCTTTAAAATGAATCATTGCCCCCATTGAAGCATCCTGCGGCATGGTTTCCAAGGTTACATCAGCAATTGAAGCAATACTTGGAAGCGCCTCGCCGCGAAAACCAAGGGTCCGGACGCGGAAAAGATCATCCCGGCTGGTAATTTTACTGGTTGCATGCCGCTGAAAAGCAATTTGAACATCATCAGCTGCAATTCCAATTCCGTTATCAATTACCTGGATCGACTTCAACCCTGCATCTTCAACTAAAATATCAATGCGCGTACTTTGCGCATCAATTGAATTTTCAGTTAATTCCTTTACAACCGAGGCCGGCCGTTCAATCACTTCTCCCGCTGCAATCTGATCAGCAAGGATTTCTGGTAATTCATGGATTTTTCCCATTATTTTCGCTTACCTTTCTTTGTTAACCTTTGCTGCCATTCAAAAACTTTGTTCATAACTTCTAACGGCGTTAATGACATCAAATTCGTGTCTTTGATATCTTCAAGCAATTCATTTTCTTGCGAATCAAGTTTCACCGTTTCAGGTTGGAAAAGTGAAAGCTGTTCATCAACTTGATCAGCCTTTGATTCGTCTTCTTTGATCACCGATGCGCCTTGGGGTTCTTCATCAACATCTTCGCGATGCGCAACCTTTTTCGAATCATTTTCAAGCCGTTTCAAAATCACATCTGCCCGTTGCAACAGTGAATCCGGCATTCCTGCCAGTTTAGCGACGTGAATTCCATACGACTTATCAGCGGGACCCGGTTGCATTTTATGCAAGAAAATCAACTCGCCGTTCTTTTCAACTGCACCAACATGAATGTTAGTGAGATGCTTCAATTTCTTATCAAGAATCGTTAATTCATGATAGTGCGTTGAAAACAAAGTCTTCGCATGAACATGGTCATGGATAAATTCAATGATTGCTTGGGCAAGCGCCATTCCATCATACGTTGCGGTTCCACGCCCGATTTCATCAAAAAGGATCAAACTATTTTCACTGGCGTTTTCAAGCGCTTCATTAGCTTCTTTCATTTCAACCATAAACGTTGATTCGCCAGAAATTAAATCATCAGCAGCACCGATCCGGGTAAAGATTTGGTCGAAAATCGGCATCCGGGCCGCCGTTGCCGGAACAAAACACCCGATTTGTGCCATAATAACCGTTAATGCCAGTTGCCGCATATAAGTACTCTTCCCTGACATGTTCGGTCCGGTAATCAGTAAAATCATTTGGTCATCATCCATTTTGATGTCATTCGGAACGTAACTTTGACGTCCCATAACCTCTTCAACAACCGGGTGCCATCCATCCTTGATTTCAAGTGAATGTCCTTGGGTTGTTAATTCTGGTTTTACAAATTGATGATTTTCGCTCACAACCGCAAAGCCTTGCAACACATCTAACTTCGCTAACGCGTGCGCAAGTTTTTGAATGCGTTTGATCTGATCT
This sequence comes from Candidatus Ligilactobacillus faecavium, assembly GCA_019120355.1. Classification (GTDB taxonomy): domain Bacteria; phylum Bacillota; class Bacilli; order Lactobacillales; family Lactobacillaceae; genus Ligilactobacillus; species Ligilactobacillus faecavium. The sequence goes on along the minus strand of DWVG01000072.1, from coordinate 13,332 downwards.
TTGATTTGCTCCCGAACATCAACAAAGAGTTTATACTGCAAATCATATGCTTTACTTTCTGAACCAAGAATCAATGCTTCCTTTTCCTTTAATTCAGGCGTAATAAACCGTTCGGCATTCACAAGGGTTTGTTTGCGTTGATAACGCTCTTGGGGAACTTTATTTACATTTCCCTTTGAAACTTCAATGTAGTAGCCAAAGACCTTGTTAAATCCAATTTTCAAATTATGAATTCCGGTCTTTTCGCGTTCCTGCTCTTCAAGATCTGCCAGCCATTGTTTTCCATTTTTCATGGCGTCAACATATTGATCAAGTTCGTCATTGTAGCCTTCCCGAATCAGATTCCCATCCGTCACTGAAATCGGCGGGTCATCAACAATCGCCTGTTCGATCAAATCAGCGACTTCTTCAACCGGGTCAAGTTCGGCAAGTAAATCGTTATAAATTCCATCCGTATTTAGTTGTGAAAGAAGATAGCGAATTTGAGGGACATGCGATAATGAAGTTTTCAATTGAATCAGATCCCGGCCATTTGCACTGCCAAACGCAATCTTTCCGGCCAGCCGTTCCAAGTCATAAACATTTGTTAATTCATCTTGCAAATTATTCCGTTCAAAGAAATTGTCCATCAAATTTTGCACAATTTCTTGCCGTTGTTCAATCTCTTCCTTTGACAATAACGGCCGTGATAACCATTGTTTTAATAGCCGGCCTCCCATTGCCGTTTTGGTTGCATCCAAAATCCAAAGCAACGTTCCGGATTTTTTTCCGGTCCGCGAATTTTGCAAAAGTTCCAGGTTCCGTTTAGCAAACCGGTCCAGCTTCAAATATGCCGACGGTTCATAGTGAATTGCCCGTTGAAGATGCGCAAGGGCCCGTTTCTGGGTCACATTCAAGTACATAAGCAAATGTTTAACAACCTGAACTTCAAGGTCCGATGTTAAATCCTGCACCGCATATGAAAATTCTGCCTTTTCCTCATATGAATTTTGAGTTGAAATTAAAATTTTTAATTTCTGAATAACATCTAAAATATTCTGGTTAACTGAATCATCAACCACAATTTCCTTTGTCCGCAAACTGGTTAATTCATTGACCAATGCATCCGTCGATTGCAATTCCGTAACCTTTAATTCGCCAGTCGAAAGATCTGCGTAAGCAAAACCCATCTTGCCGGTCTGGTCTTGATGAAGAGCGGTTAAATAGTTATTTTCCTTTGCATCGCCGGCTGATTCATCCATTAACGTTCCCGGTGTAACCAACTGGATAACTTCCCGCTTAACCATTCCTTTGGCCTGCTTCGGGTCTTCCATTTGTTCACAAATGGCGACCTTATATCCTTTATCAACTAAAATATCGATGTAGTTTTGAACGGCATGGTGCGGAACACCACACATTGGAACGGGATTTTTAGAACTATGATTGCGTTGGGTAAGGGTCAACTCAAGGAGTTGGGATCCTTTAACGGCATCATCATAAAACATTTCATAAAAATCGCCTAAACGGTAAAACAAAAATGCATCGGGGTATTGCTTTTTGATTGCCATGTACTGTTCCATCATCGGGGTTGGTTTGATTTTTGAGGCCACGTTCTTCATTCCTTCCTTGGAGTTTGCTTTTCTTATTTTAACATTTTTCAATTATCAACGGTTTCAAATTCGATAATAAAAAAGGTCGGAAAAATCCAACCTCTTTATCTTGCATATTCTGTCGCGCGTGTTTCCCGGATAACCGTAACTTTAATGTGTCCCGGATATTCAAGTTCATTTTCGATTTTATCTTTAATGTCACGTGCCAATACTGTTGCTTGCAAATCATTGATCCTTTCTGGTTTAACAATTACGCGAACTTCACGTCCGGCTTGAATTGCATAACTCTTACTTACACCGTCAAATTCATTTGAAATACTTTCAAGTTTCTCTAACCGGTGAAGGTAATTTTCTAATGATTCGCTCCGTGCTCCTGGGCGAGCAGCTGAAATTGAGTCTGCAGCCGCAACTAAAACTGCAATTACTGACTTCGGTTCAACATCACCGTGGTGTGATGCAATCGTATTTACAACCACATCATTTTCGTGATATTTCTTTGCCAGTTCAACCCCAATTTCAACGTGTGAACCGTCAATCTCGTGATCAACAGCCTTCCCAATATCGTGTAATAATCCTGCGCGTTTCGCTAATGTAACATCTTCTCCTAATTCAGCAGCTAAAACTCCAGCTATTTTGGCAACTTCAATTGAGTGGGTCAATACATTTTGACCGTAACTTGTCCGATAGTTCAACCGGCCGATCGTCTTGATCAAGTCAGGGTGCATTGAATTCAAGCCCAAATCAAAGATCGTTTCTTCCCCGATTTCACGGATCTTAGTATCCATCTCACGGGTGGCCTTATCAACCATTTCTTCGATTCGTGCAGGGTGAATCCGTCCATCCTGAATCAATTTTTCAAGCGCGATCTTGGCGATTTCTCTTCGAACAGGATCAAATCCGCTCAATAAAACTGTATCTGGAGTATCATCAATAATCAGGTCGATTCCGGTCAACGTTTCAAATGTCCGGACATTCCGGCCTTCTTTACCAATGATCCGCCCTTTCATATCATTATTAGGTAATGTTACAACTGATACCGTTGATTCAGAAACCGTATCAGCCGCACTGCGCTCGATTGCCTGAGCGATTAAATCTTTAGCTGTTTGTTCAGCGCGAGCCTTTGCTTCATCTTCACTTTCCTTAATCATCTGACCAAGTTCATAAGTCAAGCTTGCCTTGGTTTCCTTCATGATTTGGTCTTTTGCTTGTTCGGTCGTTAATGAAGCAACTTCTTCTAACTTATCGTGTTGTTGTTGAACAAGTTCTGTTACTTTTTGACGTTGATGATCAATTTTTTGTTGATCAGCATTTAACTGATCTTCTTTCTTATCAAGAGACTGTTCGCGCTTTTCAAGCAAAGAATCCTTGCGATCAAGGTTTTCTTCACGTTGAATCATCCGATTCTCTTGCTTTTGAACTTCATTGCGCCGTTCGCGAAGTTCCTTTTCAACTTCTGAACGGTAACGATGGCTTTCTTCCTTTGCTTCCAAAATTGCTTCTTTCTTCTTGGCAGCGGCCTCTTTGCGGGCATGCTTTACAATTCCTTCAGCTGTTCGGCTAGCCTCGTTTAAACTGGTTTCATAAAGCTTGATTCGACGTTTATCTCCCAAGATAAAACCAATAATCAAAGTCAAAACAGCGACGGCGAGGATTACAATGATCTCCATCATAGTTAATACCTCCGCATCGTCTCAAAAATGCGGCCTTAAAACCGCATTTTTAATTTTTTAAATTAAATATATTTATTACACATACGTATTTATTTTAGTTGTTGCGCCCGAAAAATGTCAACATAAATAGTCGGCATTTTTAGAAATAATAAAAAAATATAATAAAGAAGCAGGTGTAACAAAAGGCTCAAAGCAAACGTGGTGGAAGCCCCCAAGCGAACGAATGGCACAACATAGATTCGGAAGTTTTCAAATCAGCTACGCGTCATTCTAGCTTCCGTCACAGCTCGTTTGGTTTGGAACCCGATTATACGGATATAGCAAAAAGGCTGCGACTTATGTCACAGTCTCTTTCAACGATTTATTTTTTCTTTGAATCCTTTTCTGGTTCTTTTGCTTGATCATCAAGCTTTAAGTCAAGTTGTTTTTGTTCTTCTTCAGTTGCAATTCCGTATGCTTTCCGAACCTTCAAAGTAACCTCCTTCATCATATCAGGATGTTCTTTAAGGTACCGTTTAACATTTTCACGTCCTTGACCGATTCGATCTTCACCGTATGAGAACCATGAACCGCTCTTCTTGATAATGTCCTTTTCAACCGCCATATCAAGTAATTCACCGGTCTTCGAAATTCCTTCGCCGTACATAATATCAACTTCGGCTTGTTTAAATGGCGGAGCAACCTTATTCTTAACAACTTTGATTCGAACCCGGTTCCCAATTACATCAGAACCGTCTTTAATCTGTTCAGCCCGCCGAACATCTAACCGAATCGTTGAATAGAACTTCAATGCGCGACCACCAGGAGTTGTTTCTGGGTTACCAAACATGACACCGACCTTTTCACGAATCTGGTTAATAAATAGAGCAATTGTCTTTGTCTTATTGATCGTTCCCGAAAGTTTCCGTAATGCTTGGGACATTAACCTGGCTTGTAACCCCACATGCGCGTCACCCATTTCGCCTTCGATTTCAGCCCGAGGGACCAATGCAGCAACTGAGTCGACAACGACAATATCAATCGCCCCAGATGAAACTAACGCATCCGCAATTTCCAAACCTTCTTCACCAGTATCAGGTTGTGAAAGCAATAAATCATCAATATTAACCCCTAATGCAGATGCATATGCCGGATCAAGGGCGTTTTCAGCATCAATGTATGCAGCCGTTCCACCGTTCTTTTGAACTTCAGCAACGGCATGCAATGCAACCGTTGTTTTCCCTGAACTTTCAGGTCCATAAATTTCAACGATCCGGCCTCGCGGATATCCTCCTACTCCAAGGGCTTCATCAAGAGCAAGCGAACCCGTTGGAACCGTTGAAATTTGAGTATCGGCTTTTTCACCCATCCGCATGATCGAGCCTTTTCCAAAGTTTTTTTCAATTTTCTTCAATGCATTATCTAATGCTGCTTGTCTATCGTTATTAGCCACGCCTTTTCCTCCTGTATCATTTCTCGTCGAATTTATTATACCAAAAATTGATCAAAGATGCGAACAAACGTTTGATTTATTTTTCAAAACTTTGCCGAATAAGTTCAAATCCCTTATTGAATACCTTATCTTCAGCATTTTGTGTCCGATAAAACGGAACTGAACATGATTGTTCCCGATCCGCTTGATCAACGACTGCGATCCAAAACGTATGTTGTTCCAAATTGCGGGTAATCGCAACCGCATAAGTCGTGCGCAGAAACGCCTTCGTTTGCCGGGCCATCCAAATTGTCGTCTCCTCGCTTTGTGATCCGTTCGCATTTAAAATTTGATATGGGATATCAAACAATGCATTCTTGGCGTCATCGGTGGGCGCAACTAAAAAGCCTGCAAAGCTCGATTCGCAATTAATTGAATCCGTTGCAAAATTTGTTAAAAAATCAGTTGCAAACGCAATCGTATGATTTTGAGCAGTTAATTTTTTAATTACAGTTTGGATCAACTTGAATTGGTCCGTTTGATGCACATCTGACCCCATATAAATCCTCCTCACTTATAGATACGAAATTTAAAGTGTTTTTAGACAAAACAGAGGCTAGAAAAATTCCCTAGCCTCTCCACCTTTATTTTTATAATTATTCTTTATCTTTTCCAAATGAATCAGCAAACACATGCCGCGCATTGTAAAAGTATTCGATTCCCGAGTAGATCGTAAAGAACAAGCATACGTATAAAAGAACCTGTCCGATTGGGAAGTGCAGGTTGGCAAAGAAAACATTGTTCAAAAAGAGGAAAATAATTGAAAACATCTGGGATGCGGTCTTAATTTTCCCCGGCATTTTTGCAGCCATTACTTCACCATTATTTTCAACAACGATCAACCGTAATCCAGTAACTGCCAATTCACGACAAACAATAATTGCAGCAACCCATGCCGGAACTTTCCCCATTTGAACTAAAATGATAAATGCGGTCATTACCAGCATCTTATCTGCCAACGGGTCAGCAAACTTACCAAAATTTGTTACTAAGTGTTTCCGGCGCGCAATCTGGCCATCAACAAAGTCTGTGATTGATGCGCCTGCAAAAATAATTGCCCCAATTAAGCTTGTTTTGGGAATCACCGTTCCTGCAAGGATGATGTTTCCCCAATGCAACGGTAACAATAAAATAAGCATGAATAATGGAATCAATAAAATTCGAATAACTGTTAATTTATTAGGTAAATTCAACTCTCTCACCTCAATTAAAATTACCGGGTAACGGTTTGATAATTATTTGTCCGGCCGTTATTTTGTTGATAACGCTGTTGCTGGTTGGTTTGATAACCATTTTGATTATTAACCGTTTGTCCTTGAGTTTGAGCAGCCGTTTGTGTCTGGGATTGGGATTGAGTCTCAGCATTCGTCGTACTTGAGCCGTTTGTAAAGTTTAAAACTAACTTCCGCACAGTCAATGATGAATTTTGAGCAAGGAAGTTCAACTTGTGACCGTTGATTTTAACCGTTGAAGCATTTGAATTTCCAATGCTTAAAACAACACGGCTTGTTCCAGCTGGAACTTGAATTTCCCTCGTTGCTCCCGATTGAAGCGTTCCTTGCCAGCTTTGAGCACCGCCAACGTAAACTGCATCCCATGATGAACCACCAGAAGCGCCAAGTTCAATTGTACTTTGACTTGGTGCATTCTCAACGTTATACGTAAACGTCGAACCTGCTGAAGCAACATTAACGATCTTTTGTTCCTTCTTCGATGTTGTCGAAGATTCGCTCTTCTTTTTCTTGGCTGGCTTCTTCACATCGGTTGAAACTGCAACCTTGGTATTGGTTTGTTCAATTTGTTGATTTTTAGCCTTTTCGTGATTTCCCCATGCAACGGCATAAATTGTTCCTAAAATCGCAACAACCACCACAACGATGATGATCGTTGGAAGATACTTCGAAATCTTAGCGCTTAAACTATTATCCTGCGGCCGGGTCAATTCTTCTCGCTTTTGAACCCGCGAAGTTGTTTCCGGCTGTTCTTCAGGCGACGCTGGCATTCCAAGTTCTTGATCTAATTCTTGAATGATCTCATTGGGATTTAAGCCAACTGTTTCTGCATATTGCCGGGCAAATGCTTTAACATAAAACTTTCCCGGAAGAGCATCATAATTGCCTTCTTCAATCGCAATTAAATACCGCTTTTGAATCTTAGTTGTTTGCTGCAAATCATCAAGGGTCAACCCCTTGGCAATTCTTGCGTCTTTTAATTTTTGACCAACACTAGTCATTAAAAATCCACATCTTTCTTATTTAATCTCGAACGATTAATCTTCTCGTCTTATATACAGTCAAGTATATCATAAGCGTCTTTATCTGCCAAAAACGACTATTCCAGCCAACCGCCCGTAACATAAAGGGTCTGGCCGGTCATGTATCCTGCTTCCGGTGCCAATAAAACGCGCACCCAATAACTGATTTCTGTCGGATCAGCCAAATGCCCTACTGGAATTTCATCCCGGACAGTTGCCAAGGTTTCCGCATCAAACATTTGATTCATCTGGGTATTAACTGCTCCCGGAGCAATTGCGTTGACCGTGATTCCCATCGAAGCCACTTCTTTGCTGTACGCTTTAACAAATGTATTGATTGCCCCTTTAACCGCGCTGTACGGCGCTTCCATTGCACTGCCGCTTTTACCGTACACCGAACTGATAAAAACAACTCTCCCAGCTTCTGCCCTGGCAAGTTTATCTTCTAAACGTTGAAGGATCATCATCGGTACTTTAAGCTGCATCCGCAAAATCTCATCCAATTCATTTTCAGTAAAATCATGCAAAAATTTAAAGTGCGTTGTTCCCTGAGCAAAAACCACCGCATCAACGCCAAAAATTGAATTTGCAATTTGATCGGCACAATCCGCCGCCATGAAATCGCTTTGAATCGGAATAAAATCCTGCCGTGAATATTTTGATTGAAATTCGCTAATCAATTTTTCAATTCGATCTTGCTGATGAGCATAGTGCAAGTAAAGCGACCAGCCTTGCTGTGCAAGATCACGCGCAATCTGACCGCCAATGTCGCCAGAACTCCCTAAAATCAACGCCCACTTCATTTTTGATCTCCCCTTGGTAATATTTGATAACGAGTTAATTCTGCCGGATCAAAGAATTGATCGGCAAAATCAACGACTTCATCGAATGTCAATTGCTCGATCGTTGCTGGAACATCAAATACCGTCCGTTCGTCATAAAGCCATAAATCAAATTGATCGGCAATGTTTTCGTTGGAATTCATTCCTTTAATCGCCCTTCCAATAAATTCACGCTTCATCATTTCAAAAATCGGCTTCTGTCCCTTCAGTTTTATCGCCGCGTTAACAATGATTGCCTTTAACTCAGCAGCTGCCTGATCGATTTGTTCCAAACTAGTATCTAAATAAAAATCAACAAACTGGAACCCATCTTCAAGCTGAATTTCATAACCGAAGCTGTTGTCAATCAATCCCTGATCAAACAAACGTTGATAGTCAGCGGACGATTCGCCAACAAGCATTTCCAAAATGATCTGCAGCATAATCTTGGCCTTAAACCGTTCAGCTGGAAGAAAGTCTTTTTCAAACCGAACTCCCAACGCGAGTTTCGGCCGCTGAACATCCATTTGCCGCTCAGCAAACGAAATAATTTCAGGATGACCAATTCCAATTCGTTGTAAGTTTAACTTATCATTTGAGATTAAGTTTTCTGAAAATGCATTCTTAATAATTTCTTTAATGTGAATGCAATCAAAATTGCCAACGATCATTAAACTCATATTTGATGGCTGATAAAAGTATTGATCGCATTCATAAAGCATTGCGGGCGTAATTGCTTGAATCGACTGCACGCTTCCCGCAATATCAGCCGTCAGCGGCGTTTGCGGGTACAAATTGCTGATGATTCCAAATAGTAACTGCCAGTTGGTATCGTCTTCGTACATCTGAATTTCTTGCCCAATAATGCCCTTTTCTTTATTAACGGTTTGTTCACTGAAATACGGACTAAAAACAAAGTCCAGCAAGGTTGCGACGCATTCGCCAACATTTTCAGCCGTTGAGAAAAGATAACTTGTCCGGGTAAAACTGGTAAACGCATTTGAATCTGCTCCATAAATTGCAAATTTATCAAATACATCGTACTCTTCCTTTTCAAACAATTTATGCTCCAAAAAATGGGCAATTCCGCTTGGATAGGTTTTAAGCTGAGTGTCAACCTTGATTGCCGTATTAACTGATCCAAAACGAGTCGTCAAAATGCCATATGTTTGATGGAAAGACGGACGAGCAATCAAATTCACATGCAGGCCATTTGATAAAACAAAACTTTCCATTTGTTCGCCAAAGCGACCGTAACTAATCGTTGTCATTGTCCATCTCCCCTTTTAAGAAAAATTCAGTTTGAAACTTAAGCCGGGTAGCCGCAGCCACCACATCCTTTTTGGTCACTGCTTGGATTCCGTTTCGCTGAGTTTCATAATCTAACGGACGATCCAGTAATTCACTTAAAACCACTTGTTCCAAACTGCTTGCCGGACTATCCTGCATCCGTTGCCGCTCATTGATCAGTTCGACTTTAATTTTTGCTAGTTGGTCGATTGAAAAGGCTCCTTGCTGCAAAGCGGCAATCTGTTGCTTGATCAACATTAAAACCGAATCATGATTTGTTGCCTGAATTCCTGTTTGAATCAGGACCATTGACCGCAGCGCCGAATAACTGCTTTCAGCATAATACGCCATACTTGATTTTTCGCGAACATTTTGAAAAAGAAGCGATTGCGGCGAACCCCCCAGTAAAGCGTTCATTACGACCGCTGCATAAAACATTTTGTTCTGATGAGCATCGATCGGTAAGTGATAAACTAAATCAAGTTTGCTTTGCTGAACCGGTTCAACCTTCGTTTGCACTTCGACTTGATCTTTGACCGTCTGCGAATAACAAATTTCATGAAGGGGTTTCCGATTCGATTCTTGAAATTCGAATCTTGAAAGCACCCGTTTCAAGGAATCCCGATCTAAATCACCCATTACCGTAATTTGAACTTGGTCCTGCTGAAGCATTTGCTCATATGTCGCAACAATCTGTTGATTCGTTAATTTTTGATAGTCATCTTCCGTTCCGTACGGCGTATTCTGTTGAATTGAATCATCAAAATATAACCGTTGAACATTAACCAGTGCTTCAGACTGTTTATTATCAACGATCCCTTGAATATATTTCTTTAAATTCGTTCGTTGACGTTCAAAGATTTCAGGCTTAAACATTCCATTTTCCATTCGCGGATGAAAAATAATTTGATTCAAAAAATCAACTGATTCGTCCAGCAGCGACTGTCCGGCTGCTAAGTATCCCGGTGCAACAAAACTATAAACAAAGTTGAGGAGATTTAAATTTCCCTCAACTTCTGTATTCGCGCCAAACGTTGCTCCATATAATTCAGCAAGTTTAAGCGTGATTGCATGCTGGTTTGGATATGCCGCACTTGAACTTTCCAAAATTCCGGCTAAAAGCGTCCGGCTTGCCAGTTCCCGCTCACTTTCCAATTCATGAATAAACGAAACCATCATCTGAACGGATTTAAATTGTTTATTTTGAATAAACCGGACCTTGATCCCTGATTTAAGTTCATAATTAAATTCACTCTTCATCCTTATTCTTCCTTCTTCGGTAAGTAAACTTTGCGCGGCTTGCTTCCTTCTTGCGGTCCAACCATGCCTTTTTCCGTTAAATCATCAACGATGCGGGCAGCACGGTTATAACCGATTTTAAACCGCCGTTGAAGCAGTGAAATACTTACCTTTTGTTCCCGTTGGATAAAGTCGATCACCTGTTCAAAAAGCGGATCACTGTCTGAATCACTGCCATCCTGTGTTGCCTGAACTTCTTCATCTGAAACTGCAAGATTATCATCGTAATCAGCGGTTCCTTGCTCTTTGACAAAGGAAACGACTTTCTCAACATCTTCATCTGAAATAAATGCACCTTGAACCCGAATCGGCTTCTTTCCAACCAATTTAAAGAGCATATCGCCCCGCCCAAGTAATTTTTCGGCACCGTTTTGGTCAAGAATCGTCCGTGAATCCGTTCCGCTTGAAACCGCAAATGCCATTCGCGACGGCACATTGGCTTTGATCAATCCGGTAATGACATCAACTGACGGTCGTTGAGTGGCAATGATCATATGGATTCCGGCCGCCCGTCCCATTTGAGCGATTCGAATAATTGCCCCTTCAACTTCATTTGATGAAACCATCATCAAATCAGCCAATTCATCAACAATGCCCACAATGTACGGCATCGGCTTTTCGCCAGTATCCATTGAAGCTTGCTGATTTTTAATCAACCGGTTATAGCCGTCAATATTGCGGACACCGACATTCGCAAATGTTTCATACCGCCGTTCCATTTCAGCAACCAACTTGTTCAATGAGATTGCTGCCTTTTTGGATTCCGTAACAACCGGCGAAATTAAATGCGGAATGCCGTTGTAAACTCCCAATTCAACCTTTTTCGGATCGACCAGCATTAATTTAACTTCATCCGGCGTACAATTCATTAATAAGCTCGTAATGATTCCATTGATTGCCACTGATTTTCCGCTTCCGGTTGCACCGGCAATCAAAAGGTGCGGCGTCTTCGTAATATCCAAGGTAATTAATTTTCCAGCGACATCCCGTCCTAATGGAACTTCGAGTAAATGATGCGGGCGCTTGTGTTCCGCTGAAATCACATCTTTGAAAGAAATCGTCGCTACCTTTTTATTCGGAACTTCGATCCCAATCAATGACTTTCCAGGAATTGGAGCTTCGATTCGGATATCCTTAGCTGCAAGGGCTAACGCCAAATCATCTGTCAGATTGACGATTTTTGAAACTTTGACCCCAATTGCCGGATGCAGTTCATATTTTGTAACTGACGGTCCCAAAATTGTATTTTTTAATTCTGCATCAACCCCAAAGCTCTTCAATGTTTGCCGCAGGACTTCTTGATTATGCTTGATTTCTTTTCGTTCCTGACTTTGGTCGGTCGGCGCAACATCTTGAAGAAGACTGACTGGCGGTAATTGATAATCCTCAATTGAGGTTGATTGGTGAACAATCGGCTTTGCTACTTCAGATTCTTCCTGCTTTTCAGTGTCATGATTCCAAACATCCGTTGCATCCCGTTCACTAATTGGCTTCGGTAACTCCTTATCTTCCGGAGCAATAAGCGGTTCAACCTCTTCCTTTGAATCTGCTGGTTCGAAAGGCTCTTCTTTTTCTTCTGGTTGTTCAGCTGCTTTTTCAGCGACCGTTGCTTTCCGTTTTGCAGCCGCAGTTTGAAGCGAATCCTTCGCTGTTCCTGCGGCGGTCTTTAATTTACCAGCGATAAATTTAATTCCATTCCAACAAACAAGCCCAACTTTTCCGAAAAATTGAGCCACCTGTTGTAATGAAATCCCAAATACCATGCATAAACCCGCAGCAATCAGCAAAATACTGATCAAATATGAACCCAACTGTGCAAGCAGAAAATTCGTCCCGGTATACAGCAGCGCACCGATCATTCCACCGCCAACTGCGGTCCCAAGACTTGCACCGACAATATCATTGGCCAAATACTGCCACGTAACACCAATAAAATCGTTATGCAAATCAAGTTTATTAAAGAAAATTGCTTCCAAACCAAGACTGATTCCCAAAATAATCAGTAATATTCCACCCCAATAACGCGATTTGAGCTGCGGTTCTTTGCCATAAATCAATAAATAAATACTAAATACTAATAAAAGCCCAATTCCGATTAAATATGCATCCCCGATCAGCAACCGGAATGCATTTGCAATCAAAACTCCTAAATAACCTAAATGAAAAATTCCAAATAAACTTACAACACCTAAAATCAGGCCAACGACCCGTTCAGAAAAAATTTGTTTTTGGGCTGCGGCCTTTTTTTTCCGTTTTGATGTTCGCTTACCGCTTTTCTTTGCTGCCATTTTTCCCTCTTCTATTTTAATTTGTCATTTTCGTAAAGGTGCGTCCGGTCTAATTGCAGAAATCCTTGTTGCCGCAATGCTTCATAAATTACAATTGCTGCCGTATTCGACAAATTCAATGCGCGAATATGATCATCATTTTGCGGAATCCGGATACATTTTTCGGCATTTTGCCGCATAAAGTTTTCTGGCAAGCCCGTTGTTTCTTTTCCAAAAAGGAAATAATGATCTTCATCGACATTTGAATAATCTGGATCAGTATATGTTTTTTCCGCAAACTTTGAAACCAGATAAAGTTTGCTCATATCAGGAATCGTTTCTAAAAATGCTGGAAGATTCTTATGATATGTAATTTTAACTTTATCCCAGTAATCCAAGCCGGCCCGTTTCAAATACTTATCGTCAGTTGAAAATCCTAACGGCTCGATTAAATGCAATTCTGTATTTGTTCCCGCACAGGTTCGCGCAATGTTTCCTGTGTTAGCCGGCATTAATGGTTCAAAAAGCGCAATATGATTTGTCATCAATATCTTCCTTTCTTAATTTCAAGCAATAAAAAAGCGTAACCGTTCGGTGTGGGCACGGCGAACAGCTACGTTAATGAAGTCCAATTAATTAATAACTAACAACTTGGTTAATTACTAATAACC
>DWVG01000005.1 GCA_019120355.1 Candidatus Ligilactobacillus faecavium | reverse complement strand
TGCGAAACATCTTGCAGATTATAAAATGCATCGGAAACTTTCTCGTAAATCCCGTTCAAATCGCTTGAAAGATCTGAAATCTTTTCAAGTTCATCCATTGTCGTCCCAAGTTGACCGATCACATCCACATTTTCACCCATCAATGCCTGATAGCTGTTTTCAAGTGCATCATGAATTGTTTGGTAATTATCAAGCTGATCCTTTTCTTCAACCAACTTTTCTTCTTCATGCGGAACGAGTTGGGCACTTTCAATTTCATTAAGTTGAAATTGCAAAATATCCAGCCGTTGAGCCCATTCTTTTTCATTGGCTTCTCGTTTTTCAAGCGCCGTTTTTAATTTACGATATTGCTGGTATGCATCCTGGTAACGTCGAAGTTCATCACGTAAATGATGATCATATTCATCCAATAAACTAAGGTGTGTTTCTGGACGCATTAATGACTGGTGTTCATTTTGGCCGTGAATATCGATCAACATTTCGCCGACTTTCCGCAATGAGGTTAAGTTAACCAACACCCCATTGATCCGGCAAACGTTTCTTCCTGCTTGATATAAGTCCCGTTGAAGGATCAACGTTTGATCTTCATGATCAATCCCCAAATCATCAAGAATTTGAAAAACAGGAGCTGAAGTCGGTAATACAAATTGACCTTGAAGAACCGCTTTAGAAGCACCCTTCCGAATAAAATCAACTGAACCGCGGCCACCAGCCAAAAGGCCTAAGGCATCGATGATGATCGACTTTCCAGCACCTGTTTCCCCGGTTAAAACCGTCATTCCAGCTTGGAAATCAATATCTGCTTCTTCAATGATCGCAAAGTCTTTAATTCTTAATTCTTGAAGCATATTAATCCCCTTCCTTTGATTATTGGTTCTGTAACGTTGCATGCGCCTGTTGAACAACCCGATGCGGATCAATTTCAGGTGCAATTTGGCCTTCCTGGTCCACAGCCCTTAAATGAATCAAGAACTCAATATTCCCGTGACCACCCGTAATTGGTGAAAAGTCCAAGTCACAAACATCGTATTGATTTTCAACCGCAAAGTTAATGATCATGTTGATGACTTCTTCATGAACTTTTGGATCATGAATGATTCCATGCTTTCCGACTTTCTCCCGGCCAGCTTCAAATTGCGGCTTGATCAACGCTACCAAATCACCATTTTCCTTCAAAATTGGATGAAGCGGCGGCAAGATCAACTTTAATGAAATGAAAGAAACGTCCGTGGTTGCAAATTCCGGTTGTCCCTCCGTAAAATCTTCTGGCTTGCTGTACCGGAAATTGGTATTTTCCATGACAACGACCCGCGGGTCCTGTCTCAATTTCCATACAAGCTGATTGGTCCCGACGTCAAGCGCATAAACCTGCTTTGCTCCTTTTTGAAGCGCAACATCCGTAAAGCCGCCGGTTGAAGAACCAATATCGAGGACAATCTTGTTGCGCACAGATAATTTAAAAACTTTAAGTGCTTTTTCAAGTTTCAGTCCGCCCCGGCTGACATACGGCATTTTGGTCCCTTTAAAATGCAGTTTAGTCTCCGGATCAATTTTCATTCCCGGTTTATCAAGCCGTTCTTCATTTTCACCTAAAATTTCACCCGCCATAACGGCGCGCTTCGCCTGTTCGCGGCTGTCAAAAAGTCCCTGTTTTACAAGTAATACATCAATTCGTTCTTTTTTCATGCTTTATCCTTTATCTTAAAATAATTTAAAAAATCAGCTAGTAATGAAATATCAATTCCATCCCGTTGAAGCACCGCAAGACTTTCACGCATCAATTGAATTGAATGGCGTAATTCTTTCTGAGCGCCTTCAAGCCCCAACAATCCCGGATAGGTATTCTTATTTTCAGCTTGATCTTTATGAACTTTCTTTCCTAGTTCAGCCTCTGTTCCCACAACATCGAGGATATCATCATAAATTTGAAACGCCAATCCAAACTGAATTCCAAATTGCTTTAATGCATCCTGCTGGTTCGCAGAAACGTTACTCAGTAATCCACCCGCATAACAGGCATATTGAATCAAAGCGCCCGTCTTTCCGCGATGGACGCGTTGAAGCTGCGCCAACGTCAACTGGTGCTGTTCACCTTGAATGTCGCCAACTTGCCCGTTGACCATGCCTTCAGGACCCGCTGCCTTGCTTAATGCATGGACTAATTTAATCTGAATTGCTGGGGCAAGCTCTAACCGGCTTAACCACTCAAATGCAGTCGTCAACAACCCATCGCCGGCCAACACTGCCATTGCTTGCCCATAAACTTTATGGTTCGTTGGTTTCCCACGCCGCAAATCATCATTATCCATTTCCGGCAAGTCATCATGAATCAGCGAATACGTGTGAATTAATTCCAAACTTGATGCGGCTTGCAGGTCCAAATCAGAATACGTTCCCTTAAATGTTTGACAAATTGCCAAAATCAAAAGCGGCCGCAACCGTTTGCCACCCGCATCAACTGAATAGCGCATTGCTTCCTTTAAAACCGAGTAACTTTCTAACCCGACAAGGTATTCATCAAGGCACTGATCAATTTTTGCAATCGTTGCCTGTTTAAACTCTTCAACTTGATTATTCTTCATCTGAATTTCCTTTTTCAAATAACTTTTCGTTTCCTTGGTCATCAACAACATGGGTTAATGTCTTTTCCGCATTTTCCAACGTATCCTGAAGATGTTTGCTTAACTTCATTCCCGCTTGGAATTGATCAAGCGCCTCTTCCAATGGAACGTCGCCCTGTTCCAGGTGATTTACGATTTGTTCGAGTTGATTTAACTGTTCTTCAAATGTTGGTTTTGCTGTGCTCATGATTGATCCTTTCTAACTTCCTGAACTTCAACTTGCGCTGTTCCGTCTTTCAAATGAAGACTCAGTTGATCGTGGACGGTCAAAGAATCAACCGTCTTGATCACCTGATCATCCGAATCCGTTACGTATGAAAATCCTCGTCCCATAACGTTAAGCGGATTCAACAGCGCCAAGGCATGGTTCGCGCGAAGATACTGTTGTTCTTTCGCCGTCACTAAGTTTTTCGTCCGTTCAATCAAATTTTCTTCTAAATTAGCCACCTGATGCTGCCGCTCCTGAATCAACTGCTGCGGATTGCACTTTTGCAATCTTCCATTTAAAACTAAAAGCCGTTGATGTTCGGTTTGTAATTTTTGCTGAACATTTCCTAAAAGACGGGTTTCAAGCAGGCCAATTTTTTGCATAAACCCATCATATAACCGTTCCGGCTGGCGAAAAATATACGACTTTTGCAACTTTGAAAGCCGTTGTTGCTTAAGCTGGATTATCCGTTTCATTGCCTGTGCAAGCCGGATTTGATAGTCCTTCAGTTTCAATATTTCATCGGCTAAAACGGGCGTTGCCAATTCCGCCGCTGCTGTTGGGGTTGCTGCCCGCACATCAGCTGCCAGGTCTGACAAAGTCGTATCCGTTTCGTGACCGACCGATGAAATTACGGGAATCTTGCTGGCTGCAACTGCACGGGCAACCTCTTCTTCATTAAACGGCCACAAATCTTCGATCGAACCGCCCCCACGACCAATAATGATCGTGTCAAAGTCACCGCGCGCATTAACTTCCTTCAAACGCCCGACTAGCGAATCCTTTGCATATTCTCCTTGAACTTCAGCCGGGAACAAAACTAGCTGAACGATTGGATAACGCCGGCGCGTTGTTGTAATAATGTCTCGAATAACCGCTCCGGATGGACTGGTAATTACCGCAATTCGCTTCGGAAACTTAACAAGCGGGCGCTTTGGTCGACTGAAAACTCCCTCTTGAGCAAGTTTGGCCTTTAACTGTTCGTACGCCTGATACAACGCACCAACTCCATCCGGCTGCATTGTTTCAATGTTGATCTGGTATTTCCCAGTTTGTTCATAGACCTCAATTCTGCCGGTTACCAGAACTTTCATTCCATCTTCGGGTTTAAATTTGATTCGACTAAAATTAGATTGAAACATCACCGCTTCAATTTTGGCATTTTCGTCCTTAATACTAAAGTATTGATGTCTTTCACGTAACCGAAAGTTTGAGATTTCTCCAACTAAGTACACCCGTTCAAGATACGGATCATACGTAAACTTGCGCGCAATGTATTTGGTTAAAGCCGTTACGGTTAAATAATTTTCACGCTGCATTTAAATACTTCTCTCTGCAATTTCAATCGTTTGTTTTAAAAGCATTGCAATCGTCATCGGGCCGACACCGCCAGGGACCGGCGTCATAAATGCAACTTTATCCGCTGTCGAAGCGGCTTCAACATCGCCAACTAATTTGCCAGCTTCGTTCCGGTTCATTCCGACATCAATGACAACTGCGTTCGGTTTAAAGTAATCCCCCGTTAAAAATTCTGCTTTGCCAACAGCCACGATCACCACGTCGGCTTCCCGCGTAATTTCTTTTAAATTATGAGTATGACTGTGAGTTACCGTAACCGTTGCATTCGCATTCAACATCATTGCAATCATCGGCATCCCGACAATTTTACTACGGCCAACGATCACGACCCGTTTTCCATCAAGTTGGATATTATACTTTGCTAATAAGTGCATGATTCCATTCGGGGTACATGGTGCAAGCTCACCCTTGTTCATAAACAATTTTCCAATATTTTGCGGGTGAAAGCCATCAACGTCTTTTGACGGCAAGATTGCCTGAATCACCCGGTCCTCATTGATTCCTTGCGGCAACGGCAACTGAACGAGAATTCCATGAACTTGCGGATCATTGTTTAATGAATAAATTAAATCAATGATCTCGTTTTCGCTTGTGGAAGCCGGTAAAACATTATCGAGGGTTTTAACGCCAACCTTTTGTGCTGCCCGTTTTTTGTTGCGAATATATACCTGGCTTGCAGGATCATCACCAACAAGAACAACCGCTAAACACGGGGTAATTCCTTTATCCTGAAGGCGTTGAACCCGTTCCTTTAGTTCTTCTTTAATTTCATTTGAAAGCTTTTTCCCATCCAGTTTCGTTATCACCAAAATCGATCTCCCTTAAGTAATTATTCATACTATGATTTTAGCATATCTCTTTCAAAATAATTATTTGAACAAGAAAAAAGGTTGGAATTTAAATTCCAACCTTTTTTCCTTAAATAAAATTCGAAAGAACGCCGTTAATAAAGCCGCGTTGCTTTTCATCACTAAATTCCTTTGCAAGTTGAAGGGCTTCGTTCAGCGCAACCTTATTCGGAATTTCGTCACAATTTTGAATTTCGTATAATCCTAAGCGTAAAATGTTTAAATCCGTCTTTGGTAACCGGCTTAACGTCCACTTTGAACTAAGCTTCGAAGCAATCTCGTCATCAAGTTCAGCTTGATGGCTTAAAACTCCCTGAACCAATTCACGCAAATAATCTGGGCATTTTGAAACATGCTTCTCTTCAAGTAAATTATCAACAACGGTCATCACATCAGTGTCAGGATTACTGTTCACCGCGAATAAAGCTTGAAAAGCAACCTCTCGAATTTGGTGTCTTGTAATACTCACTATTCTTCACCGTTTTCTTCTGCAAAAGGATTATTTGGATCAATTGTTGGTTCTTGCTTTTCAGGAACGATTCCTTGGATATGAACATCAACAACATCCAGTTTCAATCCCGTCATAAACAAAACTTGTTGTTTTACCTTTTCTTGGATTTCATATGCAACTTTCGGCACTGAAACCCCATAGTTAAGTAATGCATAAACGTCGACTTTTAATGCTGAATCTTTTTGATCAAGTTTAACGCCTTTACTCCGATTTTCCTTGCCAAAAAGCTTTGAAACACTATTGGCTAATGAACCCCGCATTGAGTATACGCCGTCAACTTGACTTGCTGCGATTCCAATAATGACCTCAACAACTTCGGGCGCAATCTTAATTTCGCCTAAACTAGGTTCTTGACTTGCTAAAATGATGTTATTATCTTCAGCCATTATTAATAGCCTCCTTCAAAATTATGCACGTGAAATGTAAGTACCGTCTGATGTATTAATTGTAAGTGTATCGCCTTCGTTGATAAAGAATGGAACTTGAACAACTAATCCAGTTTCCATTGTAGCTGGCTTTGAACCACCTGATGATGTGTCACCCTTAATGTTTGGTTCAGTTTCAGCAACAACTAAATCAACAGTATTTGGCAATTCAAGTCCTAAAGTTTCTGAATCATGCATGATAACCTTAACAAGCATGTTTTCCTTTAAGTACTTGATTTCGTCTTCGATTTGAGCCTTATTTAATTCAAGTTGTTCGTATGTTGAAGTATCCATGAAGACGTAGTTGTCACCATCAGCATACAAGTATTGCATTTCTTTCCGATCGATTTGGGCTTGTTCTACCTTTTCACCAGCACGGAATGTCTTTTCTTGAACAGCACCTGTCCGTAAGTTTTTAAGTTTTGAACGAACGAAGGCTGAACCTTTACCTGGCTTAACGTGTAAGAATTCAACGACCCGCCATAATTCGCCATCAATTTGAATTGTTAATCCTGTTTTAAAATCATTTACAGAAATCATTTTTTGTCCTCCTCAGGTAAAAATTTCGAATTTCCGATACATAGTTAAAGAAATCACTATACTAAGTATTTTCATGTGAATTCTTTATTTTGTCAAGCAGATTATTAGAGTTCCGTTAATCCCAGATCAAAATCAGTCAAATTTTCAAACCCGTTCGCCGTAACTAATAAATCATTTTCCAATCGAATACCACCAACTCTGGGAACGTATACCCCCGGCTCGATCGTAATTACTTGTCCAACTTGAAGCGGTTCATCACTGCGATAACTCAACGTTGGCATTTCATGAATTGACCGTCCAATTCCATGACCGATTCCATGCGTAAAATACTGATTAAGGTGATAATTTTTCAAAACGGCATTTGCTTTTTGCCAAAGAGCGGAAACCGGCAATCCCGGAGCAACAATTTGCATCGTTTCAAGAAGAGCATCCTGAACAGCCGCCGTTAACCGGTGAATTTCGGGTGATTGAACTCCCATTCCGCAGACCCGGGTAACATCAAACGTATATCCTTGATAAAAGTAACCATAATCAACCAGAATCAAATCACCAATTTGAATTTTACGCGTTGAATTAACACTATGCGGTTTGACCGTATTATCAATTCCGGTTGCAATAATCGGGTCAAATGATGCCTTATCAGCTCCTAGCCGCCGCATTTCAAAATCAAACCGGTCAGCCACTTCCTTTTCTGAAAATCCCGGTTTAAGAATTTCAGTAAGTAAGCGAGCATAGCCTTGTTTAGCCAATGCCGCTGCCTTTTTTAAAGTCTGAATTTCAGCATCACTTTTGACCGCCCGCAAAGATTCGATCACATTTTCAGTTGGAACGATGTCCGCAACTGAGTTTTCATCTAAATAATCATAGTCATGATAACTAATCGAGGCTTCAAACCCGACGGCTACCAAGTGATCTTCTTCAAATAACTGACACGCGGTTTGAAAATAATCACTCGTGATTCGGTAATCTGTAATCGTCTGGGTCATCAGCTCAACCTGAAACCGGGCGTCACTAATCAGATAAGCTGTTTGATCAGTAATCAAAAGCAATCCTTCATCACCGGTAAATCCTGAAAGATAATTAATATTGACCGGATCAGTTACCAGGAAACCATCCATATGATGATCCCCAATAAAGGTTTGAACCTTCTTGATTCGCGTATGATATTCCGTTTTATTCATCATAATCCCTCACTTAACAAAAAAGAGGCTGGACTTTCGTCACAGCCTCTTTCAAAATACATTAGTCAGCAACTGGGTAAACAGATACTTGACGTTTGTCACGGCCTTTGCGTTCGAAACGTACAACCCCTTCAACCTTAGCGAATAATGTATTGTCGCCACCCATACCTACGTTTACACCTGGGTAGATATGTGTACCGCGTTGACGGTAAATGATTGAACCGCCCTTTACAAGTTGACCATCAGCACTCTTAGCGCCTAAACGCTTTGAACGTGAGTCACGACCGTTGGCAGTTGAACCGCCACCTTTTTTGTGAGCAAAGAATTGCAAGTTCATTAACATAACAGTTGCACCTCCTCAATGCTTATTTTATCTTGATGTATTTACCATAACTATTCGCAACATCCCGTAAACCAAGTTCAAAACTTTGAAGCAGTAATTGAACATTCGGAAGTTGCACTTGGTCATCGGAAAGCTCAACTTTAAAGAACCCGCCATTTTCATCGTCCGACAAAACTTGCGGTTTGCTCTGAGCAAGCTTTTCTAAACTATTAACGGTATTGATTGCAAGAACAGACACCGCGGAACAGACAATATCTTGTCCGTATTCACCGGCATTTGCATGCCCTTTTAATTCAAATCCAGAAAGTTTCCCGGACCGATAATTAAAATGTGCTTGAATCAAAATATCAACCAACTTTCAATTAAGCGTTGATTTCGTCAATAACAACCTTTGTATATGGTTGACGATGACCTTGCTTTGTGTGTTGGTGTTTCTTTGGCTTGTACTTGAAAGTTACAACTTTCTTTGCACGGCCTTGCTTTTCAACTGTTCCCGTAACGGTTGCACCTTCAACTAATGGTGTTCCGATAACAGTCTTTTCACCACCAACTAAGACAACTTGATCAAAAGTTACTTTGTCGCCAGCCTTAACGTCTAACTTTTCAACGTAGATAGCTTGACCCTTTTCAACTTTTAATTGCTTGCCACCAGTTTTAATGATTGCGTACATCTTGTGCACCTCCTTAATTAATCCTTAGACTCGCCGTAATTTAGTGGTTCATATGAACACTTAAACTTAAAACGTGCGGTTGCAGTTGTACTATGCACAAGTACAACAGTTGTAGTTTATCAAAATCCAACCAACTCGTCAAGGCTCATCCTACTTAAAGATTAAATTGACTTTTAAGAATAATCATCATATAATACTAACGTTGTTGAAATGGTTCGGTAGCTCAGCTGGATAGAGCATCCGCCTTCTAAGCGGATTGTCGAGAGTTCGAATCTCTCCCGAATCACCATTCGTGCACGTTCACTAATTGAACGTGCTTTTTATTTACTCAAAAAGGAGATGCGATCATAAATCGCATCTCCTTTTCCATTACTAATTTTGATCATACATCTTCAAGTACTGAGCTTCAATTTCTTGTTCATCGAAGTCTAAATCGATCAGCCCCAGTTTCAAATACATGTGCCAAGCATGAACTAAGGCTTGCGGTTGCCGGTTAAAGTAGCACTTGTTGATTTGCTGCTGAATGATCAAATAAACCGTTGCAAACGAATCGCTCTTCCACTTTTGTCCGATTTGATTTAGATCTTCATCCGACATCAACATGATATAGGCCCATTCTTTGAAGTTGGCCATTTCAAAGAAGTCACGCATCCCGTGGCAATAACTTTCAAGCAATTCTGCTTTCGGTGCCTTGGCTTGAATCTTCGTAAACAGATTTGCCAAACTTAAATTGACATTCACAACCAAATTACTGTATTTTTCGTCAAGCGTAATTTTTTTCGCAGGCAGCATTTCCGGAAAAGCACTTTGCCGTGCTAATCCAAGCATTCGATTAAAATCCACCATCTTCACCTTCTATAAATTAGTAGTAACGCGGATCATTCTTGATTTCAAGGCTTTCAAGGTTTTCCAAGTACCAATCACGAATGAAATCATACTTATTCAATACATCAAACCATGAAATTCGATTATCAGGATCGTTGATTTTAATTACCCACTGACCATTTTCCTGAGGTTCAACTGCCATTTTAATGCCTCGGCTCAATTCTAATTCAGCTTCATTATGCATTCCGGTAATCAACATGTAACCTGCATTTGAAGCATTGATGAATAATTTATCCAATGCAATTTGCGGCATTTGATCATCCATAATTGCATACGATGCATAATTTGATGGGTCTAAAATGTTGAAATCAACATCAAATCCATAATCTTCCTTCATAAACTTTCCAATCGCAAGTAACTGAAGTTCAAATTTCCGCAACGTTTCTTCATTGATTTCCTTTTTCAACTTAACGATCAGTAAATTCGTTAATGCTTCGCTATTGAAAAGGAGTAAGTGCTTATTGAAGTCAATAAAGAATAACGCTTCTTGAGTATGTTGTTCAACGTAGTAAGCACTCCCGTCTGGATTTTCCACAAACGTAAAGTACCCTAACTTGTCGATTCCCGGAAATTCATGATACAGTTCATCATTTTGCTCGTTGGCTTGTAAAACCAATTTTTCTGCTTGATGCAAACCAAGAAGGCGGCTTAAAAAGATCAAATAAAAGTCCGGCCGCGTATATTGTTGCGGGTAAATCAAATATGCCGAGTCAAGTTGATATGTCGATAATTGTTGAATCGACTTCAATAAAGCCATCGCATCATCCGTTGTAATCAATTGATTTAAAATCTCGGTAAAGTGGATCCCGTTATCCAGATTTTTCTTCAATTGATCGCGATATGCCATTAAGCGGCCCGTTGTACTTAATGAACGGGCATCCTTACTTTTTTGTTTTGTTGTTCCATCTGGGAAAAACGTTACCGTTTGTAATTTTTCGCTCATCTTATCTCACCTATTTTTCTGCAGCAATCAAATTTGCGATGTAGTCGCGATAAAGGGTCTTGTTCTTCGCTTCAAAGTTTTCAAAGTTCCCGAATTTCGATACGATACTTTGCTTTTCGTATCCAATTAACGTATCTTCCTTTGATAAGGCTAAAACCGTTTCTTCGTTATCTCGGATCGTCCGGTATGCGTCATTGGCTTCTTCATCAAGCTCAGTTAAATGACTTAATTGGTCAACCAACTTTTGCTTTGATTCACGTTGCTTTGAACTTTCCCATGGCATTACTTTTTCTTGAGAAACTGCCTTGATTTGAGCCCGTAATTTTTCTTTTTGCTGATCACGTTCATCTTGAGAGTCGATCAAACTTTGCAACCGTTCGTTTTCTTTTGAAAGCCGTTCGATTGCATCACTGTTTAACCGTTTGTTTTCGTATTCAAGTTCAAACGCCTTCGATAATTTTTCGTATTCGCGTTTGTCGAAATGAAATTCAACGTTCAAAACGTCAACGGTTCCGAAAAGTCTTCGGCCCCACCAATTTCCAAAATAAAATTGAAAATTTCCCGGAGCGGTTTCTTCGAAGTAGAAAAATGGGTACATTTCATTTAAGTATTTGATCAGCTTTTGGCTTAAAAATGCACTGATTTTTGGTTGAATATCTTCAACTAACTTTTCGTTTTCTGTATCTTGAGCACCGTGGCGGGCATGTAAAATTTCATCAGAATACTTTTTTGAATTAATAAGTTCATATACTTGACGGTCATCTTGATCATCAATTGCCCTTGCTAATGTCTGTAAATATTGAATCTTGCCTGTTACAGCTTCGGTTAATGTTTTTGTAGCTTCATCATGATCTGATAAAGTGAACTGATTTTCATTTGTCATAAAAATCTCCTCTTATTACTATAAAATAAAAACATTGCTTTATTTCTATTCTGACAAAAAACGCCATCAAAAGCAATGTTTCATTTATAAATTACCTGATTGTTGTTATTTATTTCACAACATATTGCCGTTGATAATATTCAACCCCTGCAAACACAAATTTTGCAGGATCAGTACTGATATCAAGTTTCCGGGTCTTATCACTGATCTTGATCCGTGAATTATAAACATCTTCATATTCGGCAACGTTCAGTTGTTTCCGGGCATCCAAGACCTTTTGGAATGCTTCGTGTTCAATGTTCTGGTCAAATCCTGGACGAAGTAAGCCTGAGTAGAATTCACCTTGCGCACCTGAACCATAACTGTACAATCCTAACCGCATTCCGGCCTTAAGATCCGTCGAATTTTCAAGCAATGAAAGCAATCCTAAATACAATGAACCAGTATAAAGGTTTCCGATTTGGTTGCTGTACCGCCGAACATTTTCAAATTCATGCGTTAAGTGAGCAGCAACTGTTGGATCTGCATCCTCAATCGCAATCTTTAATGCTTTAAAACCTTCCTTTGTGTATGGTAAATGGAATAACATTGCATCAAATTTTGAAATATCAAATCCAGTGTTATCTTGGTATTCTTTAAAAACATGTTTAAAGAATTCAAGGTAAACGTTGGTTGAATACTTACCATCAACTAAAGCTTCATCAAAGCCTAACGGACGCCAGAAGTCCATTACATCGTCAGCCCAGTAAGTTGCATCATCCTGGACAGCTAAGATCCGCGGATTCCGACTGATCAACATTGCAACAGCCCCGCCGCCTTGGGTTGGTTCACCCTTGGTTGCTAACCCGTAACGCGCGTTATCAGCTCCGATTACGAGCACTTTTGAATCAGGGTTCATTGCGATGTGGCCATGGGCAAAATGAATTGCGGCAGTTGCTGCGTAGCAGGCCTGTTTTAATTCAACGACCCGAACCTGTTGCTTAAATCCAAGCAGTCGTTGAAGGTAAACGGCTCCTGACTTTGAATTATCAATTCCTGATTCAGTTGCAAATAAAATCATATCAATTTGTTCCTTATCTTCAGGAGTCAAAATTTTATCAGCCGCATTCGCCGCCATTGAAACAACATCTTGAGTCGGTGGAATAACCGCCATTTTACTTTGACCGATCCCAATCAAATATTTATTCGGATCAACGTCACGTGCTTCAGCTAATTCCGCCATATCCAAGTATAAATGTGGCGTAAAGAAACTAATTTTATCAATTCCGATATTCATAATTATCCCTCCGATAAAAATCTAGATTAGATTTTACCATACTCAATTCAATAAGGAAAAACATAACCCTTAAATTTAAAAGGTCATTTATGCTAAAATATTGTTAATTTAAAGAAAGAAAGTGGTTTCATGAAAACAATCAAACTTGAAGTCTACGGGCTCGTTCAAGGCGTCGGTTTTCGCTTTATGACCCAAAAACTGGCCGATGAATTAGGTGTAAAGGGAATCGTAATGAACCGGAATGACGGCTCTGTTTATATTGAAGCTCAAGCTGATCCAATGACCTTACAACAGTTTATCAGTCAGGTTAAGCTTTCGCCTTCCCCGAGCGGCCGCGTCGATGATGTTCATATCGCTGAAATTGACCATGCTCCATATAAAGACTTTTCAGTTACTTATCAATAATCGGGAAAATATTGAAATTCCAATGTATTTTTCTTATCATAGTTCATGAAACTATAATGAGAGGATTTGAAAATTGAAAAAGAAAAAAATTGGGATCCTTGCGGGGATGTTTTTAACCGTTTCGCTTTTCCTTGGCGGATGTGTTCAACGTACAAGCTCTGGAAAGCCATACGGATTCATTTATGATTACCTTGCAGTTCCAACTCAACACCTTTTAAAGTGGCTTGCAAACCTTTTAGGCGGAAGTTACGGGTGGTCGATCGTCGTGATTACGATCGTTGTCCGGTTCTTGTTATTACCATTGATGTTGAGTCAAATGAAAAAATCAACGGTTCAGCAAGAAAAAATGGCTGCGATCCAACCGCAATTAATGGAACTTCAAAAGCAAGCTCAAAAAGCGCAAACGCAAGAAGAACAAATGCTTTTAAGCCAACAAATGATGGCCCTGTACCGGGATAACGAAATTTCAATGACCGGCGGAATCGGGTGTTTACCCCTTTTGATTCAAATGCCGATCTTTGCCGCATTGTATGCCGCAATTGAATATTCACCTGACTTGGCCCACTCAACATTTTTCGGAATCAACCTTGCCGGCCGCAGCTTTACGTTTGTTGCATTGACCTTCTTGATCTATGCCCTTCAAGGTTGGCTTTCAACCCGGGGAATGCCGCAACAAAATGGTCAAATGGCAAAAATGACAACGGGAATGATGATGATTTACACTCCAGTAATGTTTGCCTTTATGACCTGGATTGCCCCTGCCGGATTAGGATTGTACTTCTTTGCGGGCGGAATCATTGCATGTCTTCAAACATTATTGATCAACGGGATGCGTCCACGAATCAAAAAAGAAGTTGAAGCTCAAATGGCTGCACGGAAACCCGTTCATCCGGAACCAATCAAGCCAATCCAAGCTCAAATTAAGGATGCGCAAGAAAAATCAGCTGAAACTCATAATTTAAACCGCCAACGCAATGCTGGCAAGCAACATCGAAATAAGTAATAAAAAAACTCGAAGTTGAACTGAAGTGCCCTACAATTGTTAGACAAAAAACTAATGATTGTGAGGCACTTTTTGTATGGTTAAATATAAACCTGAATTAAAGGCGCAGATTGTTCATGAATATCTTTCAACTGCACAGAGTATCAATGAT
>DWVG01000071.1 GCA_019120355.1 Candidatus Ligilactobacillus faecavium | reverse complement strand
ATTACGTGAAAATCTTTCTTTTCCATGATAAATCATGCTCCTTTAAAACAAATTATTTACTTAGTAAAATGCCTTTTCATTTCTACGAACACGTTTTCATAAAGCCGTAATAAAAAAAGGCGTTCCGCATGCATAAATATTAACATGTAATAATTTAAATGGCAAGCGCTTTTTTAATCAT
Organism: Candidatus Ligilactobacillus faecavium; assembly: GCA_019120355.1. Lineage (GTDB taxonomy): Bacteria > Bacillota > Bacilli > Lactobacillales > Lactobacillaceae > Ligilactobacillus > Ligilactobacillus faecavium. The sequence goes on along the minus strand of DWVG01000071.1, from coordinate 4,548 downwards.
TGAAATGGCTTCCATCATCGAAATGATAGACTGCACCGCCACCCCGTTTGGCTTCGCCAACAATACTCTTTTTATACTGATAATTCATCAATACATGTTGAAATTCCATGAAATGATCCATTTCAACATCATATTCCTTTAATTTACCGGTCCGTAAATCATCAAGAATTTTTTGATAGTCTTCTGCCATTCTTTTCCCTCCAAATTTAACTTTGCTTTAAGTATAGCATGCAATTTCAAGCTCAGGCTTGCACTTTTTATTAAACTTTGTATAATAAAAGTTAATAAAGGTCAAAGTTGGTCAAATAAACTTTGACAATTAGAAAGGATGTGAGTTAATGCTCTGTCAAAATTGTCATCAAAACCCAGCGACGATCCATTTAACTACCAATATTAATGGGCGTCAAACATCGCTTGATCTTTGCCAAAACTGCTATCGAGCCTTAAAGAACCAGGTTAGTGAAAGCGGCAACGGAATGGGCGATCCATTTGGGTTTGATTTTAATAATTTATTTAGCTCAATGGCTGGAGCTGCTCCAAATGGCCAACGCCAGCGGGAACAAGTTCCACCTACTCAAGGTGAACGCGGCGGTCAAAATAATAACGGCTCGATTCTTGATCAATTTGGAATCGACCTAACCACTGAAGCTCGTGCCGGACGAATCGATCCGGTTATCGGACGCGACAAAGAAATTAAACGGGTAATTGAAATTTTAAATCGGCGGACGAAAAATAATCCCGTCCTGATCGGTGAGGCTGGAGTTGGTAAAACTGCCGTTGTTGAAGGGCTTGCTCAAAAAATCGTTGACGGTGACGTACCGCAAAAATTGCTTAATAAAAAAGTTATTCGTCTCGATGTTGTTTCGCTTGTTCAGGGGACTGGTATCCGCGGTCAATTTGAACAGCGCATGCAAGAGCTGATGCAAGAACTGAAAAAAGCTGAAAATATCATCCTGTTCATCGATGAAATCCATGAAATCGTTGGTGCAGGAAACGCTGAAGGCGGAATGGACGCCGGAAATGTCTTAAAACCTGCCCTTGCACGGGGTGAACTTCAATTAGTAGGGGCAACAACTTTAAATGAATACCGTTCAATTGAAAAGGATGCTGCCCTTGCACGGCGGTTACAACCTGTTCAAGTTAATGAACCAAGTATTAAAGAAGCATTGGAAATCCTTAAAGGAATCCAATCAAAATATGAAAGTTACCACCACGTGAAATACACTCCGCAAGCATTAAAAGCCGCAGTTACGTTATCAGCCCGGTACATTCAAGATCGGTATCTGCCAGACAAAGCAATCGACCTATTGGATGAGGCCGGATCACGGAAAAACCTGACCCTTGAATCAGTTGATCCAAAATTACTGGAAGAACGAATCAAAAATGCCGAAGAACAAAAGCAAGCTGCTTTGAAAGAAGAAGATTACGAAAAAGCTGCTTATTATCGTGATCAGGTTAGCCGCTTTGAAAAAATGCAACAGGAAAGCGTTGATGATTCAAACGTTCCAACCGTAACTGAAAAGGATATGGAAAAAATCGTTGAAGAAAAGACCAATATCCCGGTTGGTGAATTAAAAGCGAAGGAAAAAGAGCAACTTAAAAATCTTGCGCAATCCCTTGAAAGTCATGTCATCGGTCAAGATGAAGCCGTTGATAAGGTTGCACGTGCAATTCGCCGAAACCGAATCGGCTTCAATAAATCTGGTCGTCCAATCGGTTCATTCTTATTTGTTGGGCCAACCGGGGTTGGAAAGACCGAAACTGCTAAGCAACTTGCCCGCGAACTTTTCGGGACCGAGGATGCAATGATTCGATTTGACATGAGTGAATACATGGAAAAGCACTCTGTTTCAAAGCTGATTGGTTCGCCTCCTGGATACGTCGGCTATGAAGAAGCCGGTCAGCTTACTGAACAAGTTCGGCGTCATCCGTATAGTCTGATTCTACTTGATGAAGTTGAAAAAGCTCACCCGGATGTCATGCACATGTTCTTACAAATTCTTGATGATGGTCGGTTGACCGATTCACAAGGCCGGACCGTTTCATTTAAAGACACGATCATTATTATGACTTCAAATGCCGGCAGCGGCGATTCCGTTGTCAACGTTGGTTTTGGGGCTGACAGTGCAGGCAAATCAAATTCGATTATGGATCGGTTAACTAATTACTTTAAACCAGAATTTTTGAACCGGTTTGACGATATTGTTGAATTTAATGCTCTTTCAAAAGATGATTTAATGAAGATCGTCAACTTGATGCTTGATGATGTTAACCAAATGCTTGCTCAACAAGGACTTACAATTCATGTAACTGCCCCAGTTGCAAACAAATTAGTTGAACTTGGATACGATCCGAAGATGGGAGCACGTCCACTTCGACGGGTCATTCAAGAACAAATTGAAGATCGAATTGCTGATTATTATCTTGATCATCCAGATGTAAAACACTTTACTGCTAAACTGGAAAATGACGAGATCCACATTACAAAAAATGAAGACAAAGAAGCATAATAATTAAAGCGCGAAAAATTCGCGCTTTTTTTGTATTCAAAAGTATTCATTTTACATGTCATTTAAAAGCTTTTAAGCTATAATTAAAGAAGAAAGAAATTAGGGAGGATTTAACATGCAACTTATTGATGTAACCAACAGCTATGCCCAAGCAATTCGGCAGCAGTTGCTTAAAACATCTGCGCACTTTATTAAAGTTTTCACCCTTGGAAATTCAAAAGTCGTTTACCGTAAAAAGCGCGACGTTGCTGAAATTGTAATTTCAAACAAAATTCGACCAGTTACCGATAAAGAAATCAGTTACGTTGAAGATGAACTTCTTGGACAAGATTCATCAAAGGCAATCGTTACAAACGAAGGTAAAGTCGTTGAAATTAGTCTTAACAACTAATTATTAGGAAAGAGGCTGTGACATAAGTCGCAACCTTTTTTATTCTGATTTCCAATAAAATTTTATTAATTAAACGGTTAAAAAAATGAATGATATACGTTATAATTAATAAAGATAGCTACTTTTAGGAGGTGAAATTATGGCATTTAAATTTATGAGTAAAATTCGGCATTCCTTTAATTCGCGGCGGAATGCCCGCAAGCAAATGCGTAAACCTTCTTTTGAAAGAAAGACATCAGTTTCACCTGAAAATCATTCAAATTTAAATGATGAAATTAAGATTGAATCTTCTCCTGAACCTGCTAAAGAGAAACAAGCAGACGAAAAAGCTTTAACAAGTTCAAATGAACCTCAAATCCAAGAAACGACTAAATCATCGAATGAACGTGAAGATAAATCAACTGACACAAACAACCAAGTTTCTGAGGAATCAAAGCAAGATTTAGAAGTTTCAACTGCGGAAAGTTCGAAAAAGAAAAAGCATGAATTAGATTCGCACAATTCGGAAGTTAAAAAGGCTTCAACTCGCCCAGATTCAACCATCATTATTATTTATCAAGATGAGAACCGCCACAGTTTAAGCTCGCCTCAAATTATCTCGGGAAAACGCGGCGAAGCGATTAACTTTAAATTCAAGGAATTTGAACATTTTGATTTGATTCACATTGATGGGTTCACGTCTGTTTTCGTTGAACCATACGGATCAATGACGTTAACGTATCGGCGACAAAGCGGCGCCAATATTTGGCTTTTTAGTCAAGACATTGATGACCTGCATATGTTAGGCAAACCACGGTTTGTTTCTGGAAAAGTTGATGAGAAGTATTCATTAACACCACCAAACTTTATTGGCTATAACCTGCTTCGGGCGGAAGGTCCTGTAAATGGTAATTTCAATGAAAAACAACAAGTTGTCACTTACTATTACCGGGATGCTTCATGGAAGGAAGTTGACTTTAACGTCAAATATTTGAAGATGCGGGTTTCACAACCGGGTTATGATGCTCCGCACGGAAATGATACTTACATTACCCTTGCTAAAGACACTGTTTGGCAAGTCTTTGAAACTGTTCAGTTAACAAGCGGCGAACGGTGGCATTGCTTAGGCGGAAATCTTTGGATTCAAGAAGATTACGACAAAGTTCGCTTCGTTGATTCTCTTCCGCAATATCAAATCGAAGATAACTCAACCAAGCCGTTTACTATTGACTTGAACTTCCAAGCAATTATTGACTTTGTTCCGAATAAGAAGTTAACCTTATATAACCGGCCGTTTGGCGAACCGGTCGATTCAATTGAAGATGGCTCGATCGTTACGATCACCGAACGTGAAGGTGGTCGTGAAATGCAATGGTTCAAGGTTGACGACCGGGGATGGACGATTCGGCAATATCTCGATTTTGATATTGAACATAAGGTTTCACAAGAAAAAGAACGTTTATCTGAATAATTTTGAATTGAAGCGAAACATGAAAGTGTTTCGCTTTTTATAAAAAAATACCAGTGAGCCAAAAACTGATATGCACCCCAAATCTTGGACAAAATAAATCCAAGATTTGGGGTGTTTTTTATGCGTTTTTCAAAACAAGATAAGATTAATATTTATCTTCTTTATCAAAAAGGATATCCGTATTCAAAAGTACGACA
>DWVG01000070.1 GCA_019120355.1 Candidatus Ligilactobacillus faecavium | reverse complement strand
TCACCAGTATATCCAGTATTATAATAACGACAGAATTAAGGTAAAACTAAAAGGACTGAGTCCTGTTCAGTACAGAACTCAGTCCCAGGTTGCCTAGTTAATAAAGTGTCCAACTTTTGGGGTTCACTTCATTTTTCAATCACACTGTTTTTATTTCAAATTATCAGATTTTACATCATACCGCCCATGCCGGCATCTTGTTGTGGAGCATCCTTCTTTTCTTCTGGCTTGTCAGCAACAACTGCTTCAGTTGTTAATAACAATGCTGATACGGATGCGGCATTTTGAAGAGCTGAACGTGTAACCTTTGTTGGATCCACGATTCCGGCTTCAACCATGTCTTCCCACTTGTCTGCAGCTGCGTTGTAACCAACACCGTCTTTTTGTTCTTTAAGTTTTTCAACAATTACAGAACCTTCAAGACCTGCATTTTCAGCGATTTGACGAACTGGTTCTTCCAAAGCACGTTTTACAATGTTGATTCCAGTTTGAATGTCGCCTTCTTCTTTCAATGCAGCAACATCTTTGATGGTATTTACTAATGCTGTTCCACCACCAGGAACGAAACCTTCTTCAACGGCTGCACGAGTAGCATTCAAAGCATCTTCGATCCGATACTTTTGTTCTTTCAATTCTGTTTCAGTTGCAGCCCCAACTTTGATTACAGCAACCCCACCAGCTAATTTAGCTAAGCGTTCTTGCATCTTTTCCTTATCAAAGTCTGATGTTGTTTCAGCAATTTGCTTCTTGATTTGAGCAACCCGTTCGTTAATCTTGTCTTTGTCGCCAGCGCCTTCAACAATTGTTGTGTTTTCCTTTGTAACAGTTACCTTAGCAGCTGAACCTAATTGATCGATCGTTGTGTCTTTCAATTGCAAACCAAGGTCATCTGTGATTACAGTACCGCCTGTTAAAATAGCGATATCTTGAAGCATTTCCTTCCGGCGATCACCAAAACCAGGAGCCTTAACGGCAACAACGTTGAATGTTCCCCGAATCTTGTTCAATACAAGAGTTGGTAATGCTTCACCATCAACATCATCAGCAATGATCAATAATGGACGACCTTGTTGAACAACTGATTGCAATAATGGTAAGACTTCTTGAATGTTTGAAATCTTCTTGTCAGTGATCAAGATGTATGGATTGTCTAAGTCAGCTTCCATCTTGTCTTCATCAGTTACCATGTATTGTGATAAGTAACCGCGATCGAATTGCATTCCTTCAACAACATCTAATGAAGTGTCAATTCCCTTTGATTCTTCAACGGTGATTACCCCATCATTACCAACCTTTTCCATCGCATCAGCAATGAACTTGCCGACTTCTTCGTTGGCAGCTGAAATTGAAGCAATTTGTTGGATATCACTCTTTGATTCAACCTTGTGTGACATCTTGTGTAATGAATCAACGGCTGTCTTGGTTGCCTTTTCGATACCTTTCCGGATCCCTACAGGGTTAGCACCAGCAGTAACGTTCTTCATTCCTTCGTTGACGATTGCTTGAGTCAATACCGTAGCAGTTGTTGTTCCGTCACCGGCAATGTCATTTGTCTTTGAAGCAACTTCAGCAACTAACTTAGCCCCCATATTTTCAAAGTGGTCTTCTAATTCGATTGCCTTAGCAATTGTAACCCCATCATTGGTAATTGTTGGAGCACCGTATGATTGTTCCAAAACAACGTTGCGGCCTTTAGGACCAATTGTTGATTTAACTGTGTTAGCTAACTTATCAACACCTGCAAGCATCTTTGCACGTGCATCTTCTGAAAACTTAATTTCTTTTGCCATGAAATATCACCTCTAAGTAAATTTAATTAGTCTACGATTGCCATGATGTCACTATCACGGACAATTAAATAATCTTCACCATCGTACTTAACTTCAGTACCTGCATATTTATCAAATAAGACTTTATCGTCAACTTTTACACTAGGAACAGCCTTTTGACCGTTATCTAACATCTTGCCATCGCCAACTGCGATTACTTTTCCGGTTTGTGGCTTTTCCTTAGCATTGCTTGCTAAAACGATTCCGCCAACTGTTTCTTCTTTTTCTTTTTCAACTTTTAAGACTACACGTTCTCCTAATGGTTTAAGCACAATAAATCCCTCCATTTTTTAGCACTCGGTAGTTCTAAGTGCTAACTGATTACAATTATTACTATATACGCTTTGTTTCTAAAAAGCAAGGATTTTTTATCACTCAAACCCTGAGAGTGCTAATTTAATTTTTGATGATGGCTGAAACATGCTACAATACAAGTAAATTCACAACAACGAAAGAAGTTGAACTCATGGCAATTGAGAAAAATTCGCTTTCAATTTTAATTGGCTATTTAGCCTTCATGCTCATCCAAATGCTTGCGCAAAAACTTTGCTGGGGAACGCAGATCCTTTATCCCCTTTTAACCATCATCGGCCTGCTGGGCGCATTTGTTATTTGGAAACTAAACCAAAAATACAGTTATCAAAATATTATTGAAGAAAAACGATCCAACCTTAAAAAGATTATTTTATGGGGATTAAGCGGTGCATTACTTGTTATTTTAGGCCAGGCAGTAACCTTAACGCTTGCCCACGTTCTTTTTCATCAATCCCTGATCTCGCAAAATACGAATGCCTTGATCACCGTTTTTCGGCATTCGCCAATTTACCTGCTTGATATCGTGATCGCCACCCCAATTGTTGAAGAATTGATTTTCAGAAAAATCTTCTTTGGAAACTTAACTTACTATTTTAAGCCGTGGATCGCCGCAATTATTTCAAGTTTTCTCTTTGTAATTGCCCACCATGACGGTCACTTTCTCACATATTTTGTTATGGGGTGTATTTTTGAATTTATCTACTATAAGGCGCATGACATTCGGGCATCAATGATTGCCCATGCCGGATTAAATTTAATTACCCTTCTTTTATGGGGAATTCACTAAAAAGAATTTGACGTGATAAAATAGAAAACAGGACTTTTTAGAAAGCAGGTGACATTTTGCTCCTTCTTCAAGCACAACACGTCGCACGCCATTTTGGAGCGGATGTTTTATTCGAAGACGTTAACCTTGATATTCAGGACCATTCCCGAATTGCCCTTGTTGGCCGGAATGGTGCCGGAAAATCAACTTTGATCAAAATGATTATCGGTGAACAAGAACCGAGCGAAGGCCAAATTGTAAAGAAAAAGGGGCTTTCAATCGGCTATCTTGCCCAGAATACCGGGTTAGAATCTGATCGAAAAATTTACGATGAAATGGAAAGTGTTTTCCAACCATTAATTGAAATGGAAAACCAAATCCATCAACTTGAAAGCCAAATTGCTGATCCGAATGCTGATTCTGAATCCGCAGCCTACCAGCAACTTTTGAAAAATTATGACCAGCTGATGCACGACTTTAAAGAACAAAACGGCTACGGCTATGAAAATGAAATCAAGGCTGTTTTACATGGACTAGGTTTTGAAGACCCTGACTTTGATCGGCCCGTCAGTTCGCTTTCCGGCGGTCAAAAGACGCGGTTAGCGCTTGCCAAACTTTTGCTTGAAAAGCGCGACCTCTTGATCTTGGACGAACCGACAAACCATCTGGACATTGACACTCTTACCTGGCTCGAAGGTTACATCCAAAACTACACGGGCGCATTGCTGATCGTATCCCACGACCGGTACTTTTTGGATCGGATCGTTAACGAGGTCTACGAAATCAGCCATCATAAATCAAGTCACTATACCGGCAATTACAGTCAGTATATTGAGGAAAAAGATGCCCGGTTAAAAGCTCAGTGGAAAGCGTATGAAAAACAACAAGCCGAAATCAGTCATCTTGAAGACTTTGTTAATAAAAACATTGTCCGAGCTTCAACAACTAAACGGGCTCAAAGCAAACGCAAACAGCTTGACAAGATCGACCGGCTTGAACGGCCTGAAGGATATGAAAAAGGCCCGCACTTTGAATTTACCAGCGATCAAGAAAGCGGCGACATCGTTCTTCAAGTTGAAGATGGCGCCATCGGTTATGACCAGCAAATTCTTGCCGAACCGATCAACTTTGAATTGCGGAAACACAAAGTCCTTGCCATTGTCGGGCCAAACGGAATCGGCAAGTCAACCCTGTTGAAAAGCATCTTAGGCCAGATTCCATTTATTAAAGGCAATGCCCGGTTCGGTACGAATGTTCATCCTGGATACTATGATCAGGAACAGCAAAACCTTCATGAAAATAAAACGGTTTTAAATGAAATTTGGGATGAACATCCGACAACCCCGGAAAAAGATATCCGTTCAATTTTAGGAAGTTTTCTTTTTCAAGGCGATGCGGTTCAAAAGATGGTTCATAGTCTTTCCGGAGGTGAAAAGGCCCGCTTGATGCTGACTAAACTTGCCATGCGCCACGATAACTTTTTAATTCTTGATGAACCAACAAACCACTTGGATATCGAAAGCAAGGAAGTTTTAGAAAAGGCATTGTTGAATTTTAACGGAACCGTTCTTTTTGTTTCGCATGATCGGTACTTTATCAATAAGGTTGCAACCGAAGTAATCGAAATCAGTCCAGAAGGCAGCACCCTTTATCTTGGAAATTATGACTACTACGTTGAAAAGAAGCAGGAACAAGAAATGCTTGCCCAAGCAGCGGCTGCCAAGGAAAACCCTGTTTCAGCTGAACAACCCAAGCAACCGTCTGCCGGGATGCAAAATTATAAGCAAAGCAAGGAACGGCAGAAACAAGAACGGAAACTTCGCCGGGCAGTTGATAACCTTGAAAATCAAGTTGGCGCCCTTGAAGATCAGAAAGCAGCAATCGAACAACAGATGACTGATCCGGAAGTCTTTAATGACGTTGCTAAAATGCAGAACCTGCAAAAACAACTTGAAAAGGTAACAACTGACCTTTCAGCTGCCGAAGATGAATGGGAAGAAAAATTACTCGAACTTGATGAATTTGAAAATTAAAAAAATCAGTGACTTGGCGAAGTCACTGATTTTTTTAATAAATTTTTTCTTCGCGTTCCAATAAAAGATTGGCAATCGTCATGATAATAATCAATCCCAAGAAGCATGCTGTTACAAACGTCCATGAATGGAATAGCGTATGGCCGTATCCAAATAAAAAC
>DWVG01000069.1 GCA_019120355.1 Candidatus Ligilactobacillus faecavium | reverse complement strand
GAAGTTAAGCAAAAAGAACTTCCAGAATTAGATGATGACTTTGCTAAGGATATCGATGACGATGTTGATACATTAGAAGAATTAAAGGCAAAGGTTAAAGACGAAATCAAGGAACAAAAGGAAGCAGCTGCTAAGAATGCCGTTCAAGAAGAAGCAATTTCAAAGGCAGTTGAAAATGCTAAGATTGGTGACATTCCAGAAGCAATGATTGAAGATGATGTTCAACGTCAAATGGACCAATACTTCAGTGGAATGCAACAACAAGGAATTAACCCAGACATGTACTTCAAGTTAACTGGAACTTCAGAAGAAGACTTACGGAAGCAATTCCGTGAAGGTTCAGAAGAACGGGTTAAGACAAACCTTGTCCTTGAAGCAATTGTTGAAAAGGAAAACATTGAAGTTTCAGAAGACGAAATCAATGATGAAATCAAAGATTTAGCAACTCAATATGGAATGGATGAAAAGGCTGTTCGTTCTGCCTTATCAGATGACATGTTGAAGCATGATATTTCAATCCGGAAAGTCGTTCAAGAAATGACAGATTCAGCAAAGCAAGACTTGCCTGAAAAGAAAGAAGAAAAATAATTTTCTTTGATCAAAAAAACAGCTCTCGAAAGAGGGCTGTTTTTCTTTACTCATTTTCACGATCAGCGCTCGCAAGCTGATCTTCAAATGGAATTGAATTATCAAATCCTAAAAGTTCATGTGGACTTAAATAGCGGGTTTTAATAATAATTTCGGAAATTTTTTGCGGCGGCTCGGGGTTGGCCTTAGTCAGCCATAATTTAATTACGCTGATTAATTCTGAAATCACCACTTCATGGGCGTAATCTTCCGGAATATAGTTTTTAACGTTGATATTCCCTTTAATAAGTTCAATATCTGAATTTAAAATATTCCGTAAAAGTTCTTTGATTTTCTCTTCGAAATACGGATCCCCGTTTGGCCCAATTAAGGCTTTCGCTAATTCAAGCTCATCATAGATATATTCAATAATCTTGTTGATCTTTGAATAAAGTTGAAGCTGCATTTCCTCAATGCTTTGTTCACAAATTTGATTGGTATTCTCAACTTTTAACATTTTATTTACGTGTTCAAAAAATTGTTTTTCATAATGATCGACCAAATGGGGTTTATCAATAAAGTGTTTATAAAATGTACTGCGGTTAATATTGGCAGCCTCAGTAATATCTTTGACCGTGATATGACTCAATCCCTTTTCGTTTACAAGGTAGATGAATGCGGCTTTGATTTTTCGTTCAGTCGTCGCAATTTTCTGATGCACACTCATAAAAATTCTCCTTTTATATTTCTGCTATTCATTATGAATGCTTTAGCTAAAAAATACAATACTTAATCAACAAGGTGTTGCTTTTAATTTGCTAATTTTGACATAAAAAATGGTTAAAAGCAACACCTTGTCGGATTTTGATGATTGATATTCCCGATAAATTAATATATATTTGTATGGTAAAAACAACACTGTGTCTATTTAAAAGAGAAAAGAGGAAATTTAATGGAACAAAAGGACGGCTCAAAGAAACGATACATTGTGCAAGCAATTATTTGGGTTGTTTTGTTAATTGCTTCTTTGATTACGTTACCAAATATCAATCAATTAGTACGTGAAAAAGGACAAATCAAGCTGCCAAGCGACTTGACCAGTCAGGTGGCTGATAATATTCAAAATCACTGGGGAAGACATGAGGATAACACGCGGCAAGTCGTTGTTGTCTTCAACAATGGCGATCGGAAATTATCTGCCAACCAGCAGGATAATATCGATGCCACGATTAATTCCTTTAAACATCAGGAGAAGAAGTATCATATTAAATCAATGACTGCGCCGAACGAAAATAAATATACACGTGCACAGTTGATTTCCAAGGATAAAACAACTGAAATTCTTCAATTGAATGTTGATAAGAATATTACGGTTGCGAAAACCCGTGAATTGATCACGAAAGGTGCGAAAACTCCGGGGGTAAAAACTTATGTTACCGGAAGTGACATCTTAAATGATGATTTCATTAGTGAAACGCAAGAAGGAATTAAGAAGACCGAAACGATTACGATCGTCTTTATCTTTATCGTCTTGGCCTTGATTTTCCGCTCACCGTTAACCCCGATTTTCTCATTATTATCAGTTGGAATTTCGATGTTGATCTCGCTAAGTGTTGTTATGAACTTAGCAAAACATTTTAATTTTCCATTATCAAACTTTACTCAAGTTTTCATGGTTGTTGTTTTATTCGGGATTGGGACTGACTACAACATTTTAATGTTTGATCAGTTTAAAGAAGAACTCAGCAAAGGATTATCGCCACTGCAAGCCACGCGCCGGGCACTGCGGATTGCCGGAAAGACGATTCTGTTTAGTGGGTCTTCCGTTTTAATTGGATTTTCAACGTTAGGCTTGGCGAAATTCAGTATTTACCGTTCGGCAGTCGGGGTTGCCGTTTCAGTTGCTATCTTATTGTTGGCCCTGTTAACCCTTAATCCGTTCTTTATGGCAATGCTTGGAAAGCGCATTTTCTGGCCAAGCAAGAAGTTTGATGGTTCATCAACGAATAAAATGTGGCACAACATTTCAAAGACGATGGTCAAGATGCCATTTATTGGATTGATCGTCACTGCGTTATGTGCTTTGCCATTCTTCTTGTCAAAGGGAAGTCCGTTAAATTATGATACGTTGGTTGAATTGAATGATTCTGTTCCAGCTAAACAAGGGTTTAAGGTTGTTCAAAAGCACTTCTCAAAGGGAACGGCAGAACCAACGACCCTTTACATTAAGACTGATCATCCGGTTGATAACGAAAAAGATCTCAAGGAAATCGATGAACTTGCACGGCAAATTCAAGCCGTGAAGGGCGTTAAAACCGTAGCAACGGTTACTGAACCGGGCGGATCAAAATTAAAAGAATTATATGTAAATGATCAATTGAAGACCGTTACAAACGGAACAAAGGATGCCCGGAAAGGCTTAAGCCAAATTAGTAACGGTTTGGATGGGGCTAATTCGCAATTGAAAGGGGCCAACATTCAAGCCGGGGTTGATGGTGCTAAGAAGTTGTACGATGGAAGTCAACAGCTTCAAGCGGGAGCAAACACATTAGCAAACGGCGCATCAACATTAAGTAATGGAATGGTTACCTACGCTAATGGGGTTTATACCTTAAATAATGGAATGAGCCAACTTGCTGCTGCAACAGGCGGATTAGGCTCGGGGGTCGATGCGTTGTATAACGGAGCCAATGCGTTGAATAGCGGGCTTGCAACGTTGAATAGTAAGACGGGGGCTTTAAGTTCAGGTGTTAATAAGTTGGTTGATGGAAGCAATCAGCTTGTAAATGGTTCAAATGAGTTTGCAAATAAATTGAATGCTGCCAAGAATAACCAGCAATTAGCTCAATTAGGACCGAAAGTCAAGGAACTTCAAGCTGGTGCAAATCAAGTTGCTGATGGCTTGAAACAGGTTCAAAACCAATTGAATTCTTCTCAAATGCAACAACTTAAAGGCCAGCTTGGTAACTTAACGAATGCATTGAGTCAATTGCAAAATGCTGCAACGCCGGATATCAGCGGAATTCAAAAGACGGCCCAAGCACTCTCATCGAATAGCGATAAGGCTAAAACAGACGCTGGCAACTTGCAAAATGCTTTGAATCAATTAAAACAGGCTGCAGGGTCAGCTTCATCAGGAAGTGCTGGATTATCAGACCAAGATATCAATAATATTGTTAACTCGGTTCAAGGATTAAATGATTCACAAAAGCAACAGCTTCAAGGAGCATTGCAAAGTGCATCAAATCAAATTGCGCAAAAGCAACAGCAAATGATGAGCGGCTTGAGCGACAGTATCAACAGTGCAACTAATAGTGCGCAAGCATTGCAAAACGATATGCAATCTGTTTCATCAAGCGGTTCTGATTTATCAAACCAATTGAATCAATTACAGTCAACGGCTGAACAATTAAGTAAGTTAAAGACAATGGCTTCACAATCACAAACACAAGAAGCAGTTAATAACTTGAACAACGCCGTTAATCAATTACAAGGAGCCATCAATAAATTAGCTCCAGGTTCAAGTCAAGTTGCAGATGGGGTTGGTCAATTAAGCCAAGCAACTGGTCAAATCCAAGATATGGTTAACCAGGCAGCAGCCGGAGCAACTCAAATCAGCAACGGAGCCAATGCATTAAATGGCGGCTTGAACCAATTAGGTTCACAAGTTCCAGCATTGACTGGCGGCGTTGCCCAGCTTGCAAATGGTTCAAATCAATTAGCAGGTGGTATCGGTTCAATGAAAAGTCAGATGCCAACAATGCTTGGTGCAATTTCAGCATTGTCAGCCGGAACTGGTCAATTGGCAGCGAATGCTCCAGCATTAGTTTCAGGTGCCGGTCAGGTTTCATCTGGGGCAGCATTACTTGCTCAAAACCAAGGAACGTTAACAAACGGTCTTGGTCAGATGTACGGTCAAATCAGTGGAATGGCTGGACAAGTCAACGAACTGGAAAATGGATTGACAACTGCAAGCAACGGTGCCAAGAAGATCAATCAAGGACTTGGAACCGCTAATAATTACCTTACAGGCCTTAAGAATTCAGCAGCTGCGGATACGTACTACGTTCCAAAGGATGTTTTGAAGAGTAAAGAGTATCAAAAGGCTGAAGATAGTTATCTTTCACAAAACAAGCATGCGGTTAAATTTACGATCGTCTTAAATGAAAACCCAAGCTCGTTAAGTGCGATGAAGACAGTTGAAAATATTCAAAGCCTTGTGAATAAGTCAATTAAGGGAACATCCCTTTCAGGGGCAAAGGTTGCTTTAGGCGGTCAAACGGCATACATCAATGATACGCGGAATGTTGCTTCGAAGGACTTCATTCGGACGGCAATCATCATGTTGACCGGAATCTTGTTGGCATTAATGCTGATCACGCGGTCAATCTTACAACCGTTCTACATTCTTGGAACGTTGTTACTGGCATACATCATGTCATTGGATATTACGCATTTGATCAGTAAGGCATTCTTAGGCCAAAGCATGTTGACGTGGAATACACCATTCTTTAGCTTCATCATGCTGATTGCTCTGGGAGTTGACTACAGCATCTTCTTGATGATGAAGTATCAGGAATATGATGGCTTCCTGGCAACGCCGGGAGCGCGGATCGTGAAGGCCGCAACCGAAATTGGAGCTGTTGTTGTTTCAGCTGCTTTGATTTTGAGCGGAACCTTCGCTGCTTTGATGCCATCTGGAGTCTTGACGTTGATTCAAGTTGCGTTAGTTGTAATTATCGGATTAACGATTCTGGTATTTGCAATTCCAACGATCATACCAAGTCTTTTGAGCCTGACATATCCGATTAAGGATAAGATGGATAAGACGACGAAAAAGAAACACTAATCAAAAATAAAAAATTGCAGGTTTCGCCTGCAATTTTTTTATTGGCGTGAAAGTGTTTAGTTAGAATAAATAATTAAAATTTGGTAAGATAGAGTTAATGATTTTTTGATGATAGGGTGAGAACGATGCACGATAATAAGGAAACACAGGAAGAAATCCGCTGCTCATTTTGCGGAAAATCGGAATCACAGGTTAATAATATGATTTCGGGACCTGGAGTTTATATCTGCGATGAATGCGTTGAAGTTGCAGATTCAATTATCAAACAGGAACAACGCGCACAATTAGCAAATGACTTTTCACGAATTCCAACACCGCAAGAGATCGTGAAGACTTTGGACCAATATGTGATCGGTCAAAAACAAGCTAAGAAGGTTTTGGCAGTTGCGGTCTACAACCACTACAAGCGAATTTCATCATCGCTTAACAGTGATGACGATACCGAATTACAGAAAAGTAATATTTGCTTAGTCGGTCCGACTGGTTCAGGGAAGACCTACCTTGCCCAAAATTTGGCGCGGGTTTTAAATGTTCCGTTTGCAATTGCTGATGCAACCACGTTAACGGAAGCCGGTTATGTTGGGGAAGACGTTGAAAACATTCTGTTGAAGTTGATTCAAAATGCAGATTACGATATTGAACGCGCCCAACGCGGAATTATCTATATTGATGAAATTGATAAAATCGCGAAAAAAGCCGAAAACGTTTCGATCACCCGAGATGTTTCTGGTGAAGGGGTTCAACAAGCATTGCTGAAGATCCTTGAAGGAACGGTTGCAAGTGTTCCGCCACAGGGAGGACGGAAACACCCGCAACAAGAATTGATTCAAATTGATACAACCAATATCTTATTTATTGTTGGCGGAGCTTTTGATGGAATTGAAAACATCGTTAAAAACCGTCTCGGTGATAAGACGATCGGTTTTGGAACCAATTCAAATTCGTCATTTGATGAAAACAAGAGTTTGATGCAGCAGATCATTCCAGAAGACTTGATGAAGTTCGGATTGATTCCGGAATTTATCGGCCGGCTTCCAATTTTGACTTCCCTTGAGAAACTCAATGAACATGATTTGGTTCGGATCTTAACGGAACCGAAGAATGCGTTGGTCAAACAGTATAAGAAGCTAATGGCATTGGACGATGTTGAGCTTGAATTTACCGATGAAGCCTTAAGCGAAATGGCTCAGTTAGCTATTCGGCGGAATACCGGTGCGCGGGGGTTACGTTCAATCGTTGAACATACGATGATGGATGTGATGTATGAAACTCCAAGTAATGATCAAATCAAGAAGGTCATTATTACGGGAGATGCCGTTAAGGGTACCGGGAAACCGGAAGTTATCATGGCAAATGAAAAATAGACTTTCAGGACCATTCTTTTTTTGTTAGAATAGTTTTGAGATTAGTAGTGGGAGGCTTTAAAATGGAAAAAGCACAGATCGGTGTTATTGGAATGGCTGTCATGGGGAAGAACCTTGCATTGAACATTGAACGGCAAGGTTATCGCGTTGCGGTATACGATTGGGATTCAACGTATACTAAGCAAGCAATGAAGGATCATGGCGACAAGAATTTTGTTGCAAGTTACGAAATGAAGGATTTCGTTGAATCAATTGAGAAACCGCGGCGGATCTTAATGATGGTTAAGGCCGGCGCTCCAACCGATTCAACCATTCAAAACGTTTTACCTTACCTTGATAAGGGTGATGTTTTGATCGATGGCGGGAATACCTTCTTTAAGGATACAATGCGGCGGAATAAGGAGCTTGAAAATTCCGGAATTAATTTCATCGGAATGGGAACTTCAGGCGGACAAAAGGGTGCATTGAACGGTCCTTCATTGATGCCCGGCGGTCAAAAAGAAGCTTACGATCTGGTTGCTCCAATTTTAAAGCAAATTGCGGCCAAGGCACCTGAAGATGGTGAACCATGTGTTGCTTACATTGGGCCAAATGGTGCCGGACACTATGTTAAGATGGTTCACAATGGAATTGAATACGGCGATATGGAATTGATCGCTGAAAGTTATGATTTGATGAAGCGTGTCCTTCATATGTCAAATGCTGAAATTGCAGCAACATTTGACGAATGGCGGCATACTGAATTAAACAGTTACTTGATTGATATTACAGCTGAAATTTTGACGCGGAAAGACGATCGTGGAACTGGAAAAGACATCATTGATGTGATCCTTGACCGGGCCGGAAATAAGGGAACTGGAAAATGGAGTTCACAAAGTGCACTCGATCTTGGAATGCCGCAAACATTGATTACTGAAGCGGTGTATGCTCGCTACATTTCAGCTATGAAGAAGGAACGGGTTCAAGCAAGTAAGGTTTTGCCGCAACCTGAAAATCAAGTTCCAGAAGTAGACAAGCAAACAACGATTGAAAAAATTCGGAAGGCCCTTTACTTCAGTAAGATCATGAGTTACGCTCAAGGATTTGAACAGATTAAGGTGGCTTCGGACAATTATCAATGGAACATTCACCTTGGAGAACTTGCAAAGATTTGGCGTGCAGGATGCATTATTCGGGCTCAATTCTTACAAAAGATTACCGATGCATACGATCGTGATCCAGAATTGGATAACCTTTTGCTTGATGATTACTTTAAAGAAGTTGTTACTAAATATCAAAGTGATGTTCGCGATGTTGTTGCGTTAGCTGTTCGGGCTGGGATTCCATGCCCATGCTTTACATCGGCAGTGACATACTATGATCAATACCGGTCAGCTGATCTTCCAGCAAATATGATTCAGGCCCAACGTGATTACTTTGGGGCTCACACATTTGAACGGACTGACCGTGAAGGCAACTTCCACTATGAATGGTATCCTGAAGAGTAATTAGCAAATAAAAATCAAGAAAACGCCACGAGATAGTTTTCGTGACGTTTTTGATTATTTAACATTGGAGTGAGAAATTAATGAGCAGAATATTGATTGTTGAAGATGAAGAAAATTTAGCACGATTTGTTGAATTAGAGTTAAAACATGAAGGATATGAAACTCAGGTCAGTTATGATGGCCGGGAAGCCCTTGAATTGGCCTTGAATGAAGACTGGAATGCCATTCTTTTGGATTTAATGCTTCCAGGATTGAACGGACTTGAAGTTTGTCGCCGGATTCGCCAGGTGAAAACGACCCCGATTATTATGATGACGGCTCGCGATTCAGTTATCGACCGGGTTTCAGGATTGGATCACGGGGCTGACGACTACATCGTCAAACCGTTTGCCATTGAGGAATTATTGGCGCGTTTACGGGCCGTTCTTCGGCGAGTTGATTTAGAAGATGAAGGGCGCGCCGGCAAGGCAACGACGGTCACATATAAAGATTTGACGATTGAAAAGGAAAATCGGATCGTCCGGCGCGGTGATGAAGTCATTGAATTAACGAAACGGGAATATGAATTGCTGTTAACGTTAATGGAAAATGTCAACGTGGTTCTTGCACGGGAAGACCTTTTGAAAAAGGTTTGGGGCTATGAAAGTAAAATTGAAACTAACGTGGTCGATGTTTATATTCGGTACTTGCGGAACAAGATCGACCGTCCCGGTGAAGACAGTTATATTCAAACGGTTCGCGGAACTGGATATGTAATGCGGTCGTAAACCAATGAACAAGGAAGTTATTAACGGCGAAAAAATGCAGGAAAGTACAAAGCGGCCAACTTCATTAAAGGTTAAGTGGTCGCTTGGAACAGCCCTGGGAACGACGATTATTTTTGCAATTTTCGCAGTGCTGCTTTTTCAGTGCTTTTCAAGCATGTTGCTGAAACAGGATCAAAACAATGTGCGCAGTGCGTTAAACGCGACGGAACAAAAGTTGAATAACTGCCATCATAATTTAACGATTGAAGATATTCAACGGTCATTTAATATTGATTATTCGCCGCAACGCCCGGCAAAGGATAGTCCGTATAAGGATTCGTTTATTCAATCAGCATCGCATGAAGGGTTGACGGTGAGTGTTTATGACTGTTCCGGCCGTGAATTATATACAACGAAGCATAATACGATCAAGTTTCACAAAGTTAAAGAATTAACGGAAACGCATTACCGGCAGAATGGACATACGATCTTGCTGTTACGGAAGCCGATTCTGGATAAAGGAACCCACCAGGTAATTGGTTACGTTCAGATTTCAAACCGTCTCGTGCAATACGATCAAAGCCGGCACAAATTGATTACCTTATTCATTATTATTGGGCTAACGGTTTGTTTTGCAATTGCGTTGATGAGTTACTGGTTGTCATCTCTTCTTTTACAACCAATCGATACGCTGAATGAAACAATCGATAAAATCAACAGTAATGATGATGAAGGGAAGGCCTTGTCTGAAGTACGGGTTCCAGTTGTTTCAAAGGATGATGAGCTTGCAGAATTAACGGTTTTGTTTAACCGGATGTTGGACCGGATGCACCGGTATGTTGAGCAACAGCAGCAATTTGTCGGCGATGTTTCGCATGAATTGCGGACACCGGTTGCCATTATTCAAGGTCATTTAGAATTGCTTGAACGCTGGGGGAAAGACGATCCGCAAGTGCTTGATGAATCGATCAAGGCCTCGCTTCAAGAAATTGATCGGATGAAGAATTTAGTTCAGGAAATGCTTGATTTATCCCGGGCAGAACAGGTTGAAATTCAGTATAAAAATGAGATTGCTGATGCGCGGGAAGTCGGCTTACAGGTCTTTAACGACTTTAAGATGATTCACCCTGATTTTCAAATTGTATTAGATAATGATTTGAAAACGAAGACCCCGGTTCGAATTTATCGGAACCACCTTGAACAGATTTTGATTATTTTGCTTGATAACGCGGTCAAGTATTCAACTGATCGCAAGGAAATTCACATGGCAATGTCCAAAAATACCCGATATGTTGAGCTGGTTGTTCAAGATTTCGGAGAAGGAATTTCTCAGGCGAATATTAAAAAGATTTTTGATCGGTTCTACCGGGTCGATAAGGCCCGCAGCCGGAATAAGGGTGGAAATGGATTAGGACTTTCGATTGCCCATCGGTTAGTTGAAGGTTATCATGGCTCGATCAGCGTTGAAAGTGTTGAAGGACAAGGATCAGTCTTTAAAGTTCAGTTACCCCTTGTGAAAGACGTTCAAAAAGAATAATAAAAAAACTCGAAGTTTGAAGTGCAAGACAAAAGTTAGACAAGATTAAATTATTAAGCTACCAAGGCGTGATTTCGGTATTCAACCGGAGTCATGCCTTTTGTTTTTAAAGTCGTTCTAACATTATTAAAATATTGAATATAATTT
>DWVG01000004.1 GCA_019120355.1 Candidatus Ligilactobacillus faecavium | reverse complement strand
TCATCACAACTCGATTCAAATGATAAAATTAAATTCCGCTTTTCCACGATTACTTCTCACCTTTAAGTAAATATCCATATTCATATGCATTTTCATCATTGTCGCTAAAATAATGATGCTTAATACGTTCTTTCTTAAATCCTAAATCGCCATAAAACTTTTGCCCTTGAAGATTGCTTTGACGAACATCAAGTGATACTCGCCGGCAGCGTAACTTCTGTGCTTCAGCAATCACAAATTTCAACATCTTAGTTGCAATTCCACGCCGCTGAAATCGCGGAACGATTGCAATATCCGTAATCCGCGCTTCGCCATGCGCATAATTGCAAGCAACATATGCAACCACGCGATCTTCAAACCGCACTAACAACACAAGCTGGTTAGCAACATCTTGGATCTGCTTTTCAAACACGGCATAGTTAATTGGCGTTTTCCCGTTATAAACCGCCCGTTCAACCGACAACATTTCCGGAATTGATGAAACGACTGCCCGACAAAAAAGGTAATCCTGATCATCAAAGGTTACGGTTTGGTTTTCAAAGTCAATTTTCTTATCATCTGCTCCTGGCGAAAGCAAATGTTCAAATTTATCTTTAAACTTTTTCAATATAGTTGGCATGCCGATCCTTCTCCTCAGGGTGTTTTTCCATCCATTGTAATTCAGCTTGGGTTAACCGCCGATATTGAGGAACAAAGAAATCAATATCAACCGGATCCATTGTTCTTCCTAGTCTGCCTAATATTGCGGCTTGCGGAAGTTGAAAATCAGCTGATGCAAACGCTGCTTGAGAACCTAAAACTTGACTGCTCATTTTAATAAACTCATCCTTTTGCGGACCAACAAACATGATTGGCTGGTGTAAATCTTGAAGTTGAGCAAGCAAATTCTTAAAACTGATATGCTGATCTTCAATTACACTCACTAATTGACCATTTTTCCATTGGTATGCCCCCGCAAACACATTTAAATTCCGGGCATCAAAGTATGGAACAATCACCCGATTTGTATCCGGTGCAATATTGGCTGCGACGGTCTTTAAACTTGAAACCCCAACAAGTTCCTTGTTAAGGGTCGAAGCTAAAACCTTCGCCGTTGTTACGCCGATTCGAAGTCCTGTATATGATCCAGGGCCTTCAGCAACAACAAACCGATCGATGTCCGCAACATCTAAGTGACTGTCTTCCAGTAATTCAGCCACGACCGGCATTAACGTTGTACTGTGATTGCGTGAAATATTCATCGTCTTGGTTACCAAAAGATGATCGTCATCTAAAACCGCTACGCTTAGCGGCTGGTTTGACGTATCAATTGCTAATATTTTCATTTTTTTCGTCCTTATTAATTAAAATCATAAACATGATACCACATACATGAAGAATAACAACCTTCACGGCCTACTTCAATTTTTGCCATTCAACCTTTGCGGTACAGCTGACCTTATCGCCAACCCGAATTTCATGGATCGATTCCAACCGTTCTTCATCAAAGTGCGTCAAACTATCAACGACTTCGCCAGACCGAACTTCATTTTTATAAACGATGTTAAACTGTTTAACTTCGTGCGTCCGCAAAAATTCTTCCGGTAATGTATCAAGCATCCAATCAAAGTAGTGAATGTTATTCACGTGCTGGTTGCTGTCGATGTCCATAAAGCGGACGCGATACTTCTTCGTGATCTCCGCTTCTTCCGGTTTTAAAACCGGTGGAACTGCTAAGCGTTCAACCTTCGTTGTATAATCACCTTCATACGGGCCAACGATTTCATCTTTAATTCGGGCGATCTTCCGCTTTTCCTTATCCATCAAGCAAAACACAGTGTGCATCTTAACGATTTCTTCACCCTGTTCATCTTCCATCATGAAGTCCCGGTAGCAGAAATACCGGTTATATGATTCAGCCTGGGTCGTGATCTTAATCTTTTCATGATCGACCGGAAGCCGTTTGACATCAATAATATTTTGGCTTACGATCCATCCATACCCCATTGAATCAAGCTTTTCGGTTGAAATTCCAAGATTCGAACTTTGATCAGTTGAAACCAACATGCACAGGTCGACTAAATTTCCAATATTCAGCCGTCCAGTCACATTGGTTTCAAAATAAACAACTTTATGTTCTTCGGTATACTTTTTTCCTGGCACAGTACCCACTCCTTAAAACTAACTTTTCGAATTCAATCCATGATACTCGTTATAAACGTCCTGTTTCTTTAAATGATTGTTCTTCGCAACCTGCTTAATAGCGGCATTCGGCTTCATCTGTTGATCATCGATCAATCGTTGAACCTGATTTTTCAATGAACCGCTCGCCTTTTCCGGTTGGCCTTCTTCCGGATGAGCGTTGCCTTCAACGATCAAGACGAACTCGCCGCGAACTTCTTCCTGCCCGCTCCATTCAACCGCATCGGCAAGTGTTCCGCGCAAATACTCTTCATACCGCTTCGTCAATTCACGACACAAAACAATTTTCCGCTCTTTACCAAAAATTGCCATTAAGTTTTTCAATGTTTTATTCAACCGGTGCGGGGCTTCATAAAAAATCATCGTTACCGTTTGCGAATTCAATTTTTCAAGGGCTGCCACCTGTTCCGCCTTTTTCCGCGGTAAAAAGCCATAGAACAAAAATGGTTGGGGAACAAGGCCTGAGGCGATCAGTGCCGTCAATGATGCACTCGGGCCGGGAAGCGCGATTACCCGGATTCCTTCGGCTGCGCACGCCTCAACTAATTCATGTCCCGGATCACTGATCGACGGCATTCCCGCATCACTTACCTGGGCAATATTTTTACCATCCTTCAGCATTGAAATCAATTCAGGAATCCGTTCCTGAGTATTAAACTTGTGAAAACTGATTTGCTTCGTATGGATATCAAAGTGATTTAATAACTTTTGGGTATTCCGCGTATCTTCAGCAGCGATATAATCTGCCTGCTTTAACGTTTCAACCGCCCGGGGAGTCATATCGTTTAAATTCCCGATCGGCGTTGGAACTAAATACAGTGCTCCAACTTGCGGATCGACATTTTGAAAACTACTTACCTTTTGAATCGCCATCGATTTCTCTCCACTTTTCTCCGTAAATTATATCCTGGCAAAAAATACATTCATCATCTGTCCGGCGCGAACCAAAATATTGAGTACATACATGAAATCCTTCATGATAAAGGTTTTCCAAGTTTTGCCGCGATCGGGAAAGACCGCTGTTTTTCTTTGTTTTCTTATTATTTTCAAGTTCAGCAAGCCGCTCGCGCAAATGCGTATTTTCAACTTCAAGCTGATTGTTCTTTTCAATGATCTGCGTCATTTGGTTCCGCATCAATGAAAGGGTCGCTGCCATTTCATTTGCTTGAGCTTCCATCGTTTCAAAACTATCGTATAATTCTCCTTTATCCATTCCTATCATATCCTATCTTTTGTGGTAGCAGCGGCATAACCGCAATGTTAATCCTTCTAATATATTTTGATATGAAACGTTAACTGCCAGTTGGTTCCAGCAATTCATCACCAATTCAACGCCCTTGGTCAGCTGGGAAGCTGGGATTTGTTCAACTGCCTGAGCAAGCATCTTCTTTTCAGTGATAAATGCAACTTCAGCATCCTGATGATACCGCAATAAAATCAGGTCCCGGCAAATCATGACCATCAATTCTAAAAGGCGTTCCTGGGCAGGCCGTTCATCAACCAGCGGCATCAATCGCGTCTGAACATAAATAAATGCTCGCCAGTCATCCGCTAAAATCGCCTTCATCCAATTCACAACTTCGGCAAGCAATTTCTGAAACTGTTCATCACTCCCTAAAGCTATCAACTCATCAAAATCAGCGTTTAAATTCACCAAAACAGATGCAACTGCCTTGGCGATTCCGGCATCCATGAGCTTTTTTAATTGAGTTTTCCGGTTTAAACTCGCCATTTCAACGACCTGACATCGCGAAACGATTGTCGGTAAAATCTGATTAGCATGACTTGAAAGCAGAAACGCTGTAATACTGCCATTGGGTTCTTCAATGAACTTCAGCAAGCTATTGGCTGCACTGGTCGTCATCTTTTCAACGTCTTGAATAATGAAAACTTTCCGGTTACCTTCCAACCCGCTTTTAGAAAACTCCGACTTTAAGTACCGGACTTGGTCAACTTTAATTGACCGTCCCTCAGGAATGATCCGCACCACGTCAGGATGTTCATTGGCAGCAATCCGCCGGCATTCCGAGCATTTCAAGCACGGTGTTCCATCCGCGTTGCGCTGATTACAGAAAATCCCCTGAGCGATCCAAACTGCAAGACTAAGCTTTCCCGTTCCAGACGCTCCGCTTAATAAATACGCGTGTGCAAGGCGATTTTCATTTATCAATTTCGCAAAATGCTGCGTTAATTGTGGTTGAATTGCTGTGATCTCCTGCTCCATGATTCCTCCATCAAATCAATACTGTTCAAATTGAGCAACATCGAGGACAAAAACCGTTGCGCCGCCAATGCTGACTTGGCGCGGATAATTATTACGCACCCCTTCAACATGGGTATCGACTCCAACTGGCGGGGTAATAAACTTCCGCCGCTTCTTCGAGACATGCTTTATAATTTCGAGCACCTCATCGACCCGCTGATCATCAATTCCAATCAAAAAAGTTGAGTTTCCGGATCGCAAAAAGCTACCGCTCGATGCAAGTTTTGTTGCCCGCACGTCATGCTCGATGAACTGGTTGCTTAATTGATCGCTATCTTTATCCTGAACAATTGCGATTACTAATTTCATTCGTGCTCCTTAACCTTTAAAAACTGCTTCAAAATTGCAAGCACATCGTCAGTTACCTTCTCAATTGACTGACTGGCATCAAT
>DWVG01000068.1 GCA_019120355.1 Candidatus Ligilactobacillus faecavium | reverse complement strand
TCAGCGTACACTATACCACACACGAAAGAAAATCTCAATTTTAGCACAAATCTTTAACAAAAAGCAATAAATTACTCTAATTTCTAATCATTTTCTATTAATCCATTAGATAAATCTATAAATTGGCTAATCGTCAGCCGTTCAGCCCGAATCGACTTTTCGATTCCAACCTGTGCAAGAACCTTTTCTAATCGTTCTTTAGTTGCTGGATCTTTTCCATAAATTCCTAACAGATTATTCCACAAGCTTTTCCGGCGATGCGCAAAGCTGCCCTTCACCAGTTGCATAAATACCTGCTCATCTCGCGGTTGTTTGACCGGCTTTTGCGGAGTCAGACGAACAACTGCTGAATCGATTTTCGGTTGCGGAACAAAAACCGTCTTTGGAACGATAAAGGCGATCTTCGCATCAGTATAGTACTGAACCGCAATCGAAAGGGACCCATAATCTTTCGTCCCGGGTTCCGCCGTTAGCCGTTGAGCGACTTCCTTTTGCATCATCACGACAATTGCATCAAAGTGAATTCCACTTTCCAACAAATGCATGATGATCGGCGTGGTAATGTAATACGGCAAATTAGCAACTAGCTTTAAATGATGCTTGCCATCAAAGTGCGCTACAATCTGCTGTTCAAGGTTGGCTTTTAAAATATCCTGCTGAACAATTGTAATATTATCGTAAGGTGCTAACGTTTCCTTTAACACCGGAATCAATCGTTCATCGATTTCAAAGGCCATTACTTGGTGGGCGCGTTTAGCAAGTTGCTCCGTTAAAGCCCCGATCCCAGGCCCAACTTCGATCACATCGTCATCTTCGCTGATTTCAGCCGCGTCCACAATGTTACGCAACACATTGATATCTGTTAAAAAATTTTGGCCTAAACTCTTCTTAAAGTTTAACCCATATGTTTCCATAATCGCCCGCGTACGAGTTGGATTCGCAATTTCAATTTCATTATTTTTCATGTTGATCACCGTTTTCCATTTGCTGTTCAACCTTTTGCATTGCATCTTCAAAATCGCCCGGTGTAATTTCAAACAACCGCAATCGTTTATAAAGTTGCTTGCCGTTGGTATAACCGATATTTAAAATTTCCCCCAGCAATTCCCGCCGTTTTTTCGCCGCTGGTCCATTGATCAATCCCTTGACAGCCAGCGTTTCACGTGAAATCATTGCTGGTGCATCCGGGACTTCCGTGTAGAGGTTTTTCAGTGCTTCGCGGATTACTTCGGGACTCGCATGTTCAACGCCTAAACTTCCTTGATGATCTGGAACGGCATCTTTCCGTTTCAAAAAGGCATGCTTAACTCCCGGAACTGCTTCCCGAATTGTTTTTCGGATTTTTTCACCGGAGTAATCCGGATCAGTGAACACGATCACCCCGCGTTTTTCTTGCAATTCCGCAATTTGATCAAGGGTTTCATCACTGATTGCCGATCCGCGGGTTTCGATCGTATCGGCATTCACCGCCATTTTGATTCGTTTGGTGTCGTCTTTGCCTTCAACGACGATCACTTCTTGGATTTTCATTTTATCTTCCATCATTTTACTCATTGATTTTCAATACTTTCTTCGCATTTTGACTTGTTTGCGCAGCCAACTGATCAACGCTTTCATTTCGCAATTTTGCCAAAAATTCAACCGTATACCGGGTCATTCCCGGTTCATTGCGTTGATCACGATACGGCATCGGCGTCAAATACGGGGCGTCCGTTTCAACCAGCATTCGGTCAGCTGGAACATATTTGGCAGCTTCTTGAACTTCCTTCGCATTATCGTATGTTACGACACCGCTAAATGACAGGTCCATTCCGAGCTCAAGGAATTGTTGAGCCCATTGAACATCGCCGTTAAAGCTGTGCATAATGCCGCCATACTTTGCACCGTCAGTCTCTTTGATCACATCATAAGTGTCTTCAAATGCATCCCGGTTGTGAACACTGATCGGTAAATGAAATTCACGTGCGAGTTTGATCTGCTTCTTGAAAATTTCTTTTTGCAAATCATGATCGACATCGCAATGGTAGTCTAAGCCGATCTCACCAACGGCCTTAACTTTCGGTTCGATCATGTAAACCCGCAACTGATCTTCAAAATCAGCATACTTAGCTGCGTCTTCCGGGTGAATTCCGACTGCCCCGTAAATATTTGGATACTGATTGATCAGCTTCACCATTTTATCAGCACTTTCGCCGTCATAACCCAATACAAGCATTGAATCAACGTTCATCGCTTTTGCCCGGTCAATAACATCTGGAATATCATCATCAAATTCGTGGGAATTGATATGGGTATGCGAATCGAAAATTGAAATCATTTTCCTGCTCCTTTCATTTTTATGAAAAAAGACTGGACATTTTTCAGTTTCAACTCAGCCTGCCAGTCTTTTCTCCCAATTTTAGATTTTAGCCAACGATTGAACCGTTTGGAATATTTTCCGGAACCGTTAAAAGTTGAACTTGATCGCCAAATTCAGCTGAAAGCAGCATTCCTTGACTAAGCTCGCCCCGCATTTCACGCGGTTTCAAGTTCGTTACGGCAATTACTTTCTTGCCGATTAATTTTTGCGGTTCTGGATACCAGCTGGCAATTCCTGAAATAATTTGCCGATCGCCTTCATCGCCAGCGTCTAACCGGAATTTCAATAACTTATCGGCATTTTCAACTTTTTCAACCGCCTTGATTTCGCAAACTTTTAATTCGACCTTTTCAAATTTATCAAACCGAATTTCCTTCTTTGTTAAGTTCAACGTTGTTTTTGAAGGATCAAATGCGTCTTCCTTGTTAACTGCCATGTTCTTCCGGCCCTTTGCCTTTTCATTAGCAGTCATCATTGATTGCATGTATTCAATTTCTTCATCTTTATCAAGCCGAGGGAAGATCGGGGTTCCCTTCTTCGCAACCGTTGCTCCGGCTGGTAAATCAAAGTATGAAAGATCCTTGATTTCCATTTTATCAGTTGGCAACCCTAACTGTTCAAAGATTTGTTGCGGTGCATGGGTCATTACCGGTTGTAAGAGGATGGCAATAACGCGCAAGCTGGCTGCTAAGTGAGCTAAAACGCTGTCTAATTGAGCAGTTGCTTCAGCTGATTCATCCTTTTCAAGCTTCCATGGTTCCGTTTCATCAATGTATTTGTTTGTCCGTGAAACAAGCTTCCATAAGCTTTCAAGAGCTTTGGCAAAGTATGTCTTGTCTAAATCATCACAGTATTCTTGAATTGCCGTTGCAGCCGTTTCTTCAAGCGCTTTATCAAATGGCGTCACATTGCTTTCAAGAGCTGGAATTTGACCATCACGATACTTGTTGATCATTGCGACCGTCCGGTTAAGCAAGTTTCCAAGATCGTTTGCTAAATCGAAGTTCATCTTTTCAACAAAGTCTTCGGGAGTGAACCGGCCATCATTACCGAACGGAACGGCCTTCATTAAGTAGTAACGCAAAGCATCCAAGCCATAGCGGTCAACGATCGTTTCTGGATAAATAACATTGCCCTTTGACTTTGACATCTTGCCGTCCTTCATGACTAACCAGCCATGACCGACGATGTGTTTTGGCAACGGTAAATCTAACGCCATCAAAATGATCGGCCAGTAAATTGTGTGGAAACGGACAATTTCCTTTCCGACCATTTGAATGTCAGCCGGCCAGAACTTCTTGAACAAGCTGTCATCCTTCGAACCATAGCCTAAAGCCGTAATATAGTTGCAAAGCGCATCGATCCAAACATAAACGACGTGCTTTGGATCTGACGGAACCTTAACGCCCCAGTCAAAACTGGTCCGGGTCAAAGCCAAGTCTTCCAGTCCCGGCTTAATGAAGTTATTCAACATTTCCTGCTTCCGTGAAGCCGGTTCAATAAATTCAGGATGTTCATCATAGTATTGAACTAACCGATCAGCGTATTTGCTCATCTTAAAGAAGTAGCATTCTTCTTCAACTAATTGGACTTCATGACCTGATGGCGCAATCCCACCGGTCATGTTGCCATTTTCATCCCGGAAAACTTCCTTTAGCTGTGATTCAGTAAAGTATTCTTCATCTGAAACTGAATACCATCCCTTGTATGTTCCCTTGTAAATGTCGCCTTGTTTCAACAACTTTTCAAAAATTTGTTGAACAGCTGCTTCGTGATAATCATCCGTTGTCCGGATAAACTTATCATTGGTGATTTCAAGTTTCTTCCATAATTGCTTGATATCTGCAGCCATTTGATCAACGTATTCTTGCGGCGTGATGCCCATTTTCTTAGCCTTTTGTTCGATCTTCAAACCGTGTTCATCCGTTCCGGTCAAGAAGAATACATCATATCCTTGAAGTCGCTTGTAACGTGCTAGAACGTCACAAGCAATTGTGGTATACGCATTTCCAATATGCAACCGCCCTGATGGATAATAGATCGGTGTGGTTACGTAAAATGTTGGTTTATCTGCCATGTTTAACTTCCTTTCTCCTTGAATATGAAATTAAATTTCAATCTCAAAAAATCATTATTTTTAGTATATCATAGTCAGGCCTTAACTTGAGCGAATTCTTGCACCGCATCGTTAACGATCATCGCGGTTTGCGGTGGAACTTGAATCGGTTCTTTGTTAACCGCTGCAATTTTAGCATCCGGTCGGCGATATTGCAGTAAGCCGGCAAACGGATAAACAACAAATGAAGTTCCAACAACGACGATCAAGTCCGCAGCTTGAATTGCTTGAATCGAATGTTCAAGTTTCTGTTGGTCAATCCCTTCACCATAAAGGACAATTTGACTGCGTAAAATTCCGCCGCAATTTTGATGATGCATATCCTTTAAGTATTCATGCCAATCAACTTTTTGGCCGCACTTTTGGCAAAAAATATCGTACAAATTACCATGAAATTCAATTAGTGAACCCGGTGCCGGATCAGCCTGCGCATGCAAGCCGTCAATGTTTTGGGTAATGATTGTTGCCCGGCCGTCACGTGTCAATGCCGCCATCTTTTGATGAATAATATTCGGTTGGGCATCCGGATAAAATAAATTATGGGTCACAAAATCATAGTACACTTCCGGTTCGTTTATCAAGCAATCGTGGCTTAATAGGTATTCCGGCGTTTGTCCATGCGCATACAAACCGTTTTTTGAACGGTAATCCGGAATTCCCGATGCCGTTGAAACTCCCGCACCGGTCAGAAATACGATCTGGCGGGCACTTTGAATTAAATCATTCAGTTTTGTCATTTAACCGCCTCCGTTTGATAATTAACGTTTCAAGTATGGGACGCCGATTGAATCTAAATATTCTCCAACCGGAGTTTCATAAATGTGCCGGAATTCAACTGACCGCTGTTGTTCGCTGCCTTTCGGTTCAGGAATAACGAAAACATTTTGCTGATCATTTTTCATCCGTCCAATGTAAGCCGTCCGAAAATGCAGATTTTCCTTCATATCAGTGTGAAAAATTTCGAATAATTGCCGCACTTCAAGCCGTAACTGGCGATCACTTAAAACCGGCGTTAATGAAACAAACGAGTTTAAGTTCATCTCATACAACCCATAACTCTTCAATGCTTCATCAAAGCCTTTATATAACTTCACAATTGCCCGGCGAACGTTGAAGGCTGAGTCAAGCGGTTTGACCGTGATAATTGCATACAATTTTTCGGCTTGCGCAGTTGCCTTCGGATATAATTCCCGCAATTTCGGTAAAATATTATCCTGTTGGTCCTTAAAGAAAATCAACGCATCAAGCAGGTTGACCGTCCGTAAAACCATCCAGTCATCCTGATGATCTTGCGGTTCTGGTTTTAAGACTGCCAAAATGCCTTTAAAGTACAAGTTTTCAACCTGATCATCGATCAAACCTAGTTTACGCTGACGATCGTAAACAAAGAAA
Source organism: Candidatus Ligilactobacillus faecavium (assembly GCA_019120355.1). Lineage (GTDB taxonomy): Bacteria > Bacillota > Bacilli > Lactobacillales > Lactobacillaceae > Ligilactobacillus > Ligilactobacillus faecavium. The sequence goes on along the minus strand of DWVG01000068.1, from coordinate 2,577 downwards.
TGCATCAAAATATCATACAGTTCCATTCCCGTAGCAGTGTACTTTGTATCAAGTTTTTGCCGGCCGCTTTCCAAATTGAATGCGATCTGCGGCAGCTTTTCAAACATCAGCATAAAATGCAACAGTTCATGCGAAACGATGTAGTTTACATCGGTTTGATCTAAAACATCGATCACTAATTTTCCGTTGCGTAAAAAGTGTTGCGCCTGGTCATGACGCACAAAGCCCGATTCTTCATCATGGTATTGGATCTCAATGCCATTTGGTTGAAGTTCTTCGGCTTTTTTGATCAATTGTTGAACTTGTTCATTTAATTGTGGTTCTGTCATTCTTTTTCCTCACGTATCTTTCTTAATAAAACTTCTGCAGTATGCGAATCGCGGGCATGCTGCTCTTCAAGGGCATTAACGAGCATTGGAATTTCATCTTTGATTGCGCCGACTGACGCAGCTAAGCTCTTTAATTGCAAGCGCATGTGGCCGCGCTGAATCCCGTCAGTTACCAATGCGTATAAAGCAGCTAAATTTTGCCCTAAACCAACCGCAACAATGATTTGGGCCAACTGAACGGCACTTTCGATTTTCATCAAATGATGGTTGATCTTCACTAACGGCACGATTTTAATGGAACCGCCGACTGACCCGACCGGCATCGGCATTGTTAAATCGCCAATCAATTGATCACCGTCAACTCGCCATTGACTCAATCCGCGATATTGACCGTCACGAGCAGCATAGGCATGTGCGCCCGCTTCAATGGCCCGCCAGTCATTTCCGCTAGCAATCACGACCGCATCAACGCCGTTCATAATTCCTTTATTGTTGGTTGCCGCGCGGTACGGATCAAGGTGTGCAAAACGGCTTGCCTGAGCAATTTTCGCAGCGGCCGTTGCCCCATCGATCCTTTCCTTTGCCAAAACCGTAACCGGAATTTCAACATGGGCTGAGACTAAACATTCCGTTGCATAATTTGACAAAATGCTCATCAAAATATCCTGATGCATGCTTGACCGAATTTCATCAGCCACCGCTTCAAGCATCGTGTTCAGCATGTTGGCACCCATGGCTTCCTGCACATCAACGGCCATATCGACGGATAACATATCATCGGCCAAAATTCGTGTCCGAATCCACCGAGCACCGCCGCCGCGTTTTACAATCGATGGATGAGCGCGGTTCGCGATTGCCAGCAATTCGTCCTGTCGCTGATTGATCGTTTCAACAAGTTGATCCATTGCCGTTACGTTTTCAATTGCAATTTGGCCGATCATCAGCCGGGACAACGCCTTGGTTTGAAACCCGCCGCCAAACTTAACTAAACGAGCCCCATTACTAGCCGCCGCAACGACTGACGGCTCCTCCGTAACCATCGGCACAACGTATTCTTTGCCGTTGATCACGTAGTTCATCGCTAAGCCTTCAGGAAGCTGGTACTGCGTTATGAAATTTTCGATCATCGTATCGCCAAGCGTTGGATCCACCGCTTGGCTTTCAAGCTGATCGATCTCCTTTTCATCCAGAAATCCGTTTGCTTTCAAAATCGCCAGCCGCTTTTGCCACGGTTTTTGATAGTATTTATTAAAGCCCTGCATTCTTTTTACTCCCTGTTCTCAATTCTTTGTTAAACTAATTATATAATATCTTGAAAAAGTTTTCGCGGAGGGCATCATTTTGAAAAAAATTACGCGCCTGTTGGTTTCGCTGCTGACTTTAATTGGAATCAGCGGCCTCTTTTCACGAGTTGAAGCCGCCCCGGTTTTAAAAGTCGGAATTCAAACCGAAGCCACCAATCACAACTCAAGTGCATTTGACCGGCGGCTTGCGCTTCAAATTGGGCAAAAGCTCCACCGAAAGGTTATAATTCGCCAATACCGGCAACAATCCCAGCTTGAAGAAGCTGTTGCTGATCACCAGCTTGACCTGGCAATGGGCTTTTCAACTCCAAGATTGAAAAACGTTTATCAAACGCAGCCTTACCTGTACATTAAAAATGTGATGCTGAGCACCAAATCCCGCTCATTAACCGGCCTTCAAAATAAAAAGATTGGAATTTTGGACGAAAGCGGGCAAGAATCAATGTTAACGCAACTGCAACTTAAGCCGCAAAAGTTTGTGACGGTCGATCAGCTGGTGAACGCCCTTGATCAAAATCAAGTTAAAGCAATCTTGCTGAACCAATATCAATATAACCTCTACCTTGATAAACATCCGGAACGGGAAAAGGCCGCCCAGATTAACAATTCAAGTTCAAAACTGCCGCCGTTTAAAAAGGTTGACGATCCGCAAATCTTATCGCAACAGCTGTTTGCCATTACAAATGACGATCAGCTTGCCAAGCAGGTTTCACAGACCATCAATCGGTTACGGATGAGCGGAATGTTGACAAAATTGTCGGCGAAGTATTGCCAATATAATTATGCATTTAAATAAAAAAAGGAAGGTGCGACTTGAAGTGCAAGACAAAAGTTAGACAAGATTAAATTATTAAGCTACCAAGGCGTGATTTCGGTATTCAACCGGAGTCATGCCTTTTGTTTTTAAAGTCGTTCTAACATTATTAAAATATTGAATATAATTT
>DWVG01000067.1 GCA_019120355.1 Candidatus Ligilactobacillus faecavium | reverse complement strand
GTAATAAGCGGCATTTCCTTTGTAATATATTTAATTTGTAATTTTCCCATATTTTCACCTAATTATCGCTATTTATCCAAGAATAATACTACAAAATTCTAGTTTTACCGTCAAATTTTGCAGGTAAAATGATGAATACTAAAAAAGAGACCGCAACTAATGTCGCAGTCTCTTCCATTCATTCAACGACTTTGCCTAGCATTCGTCGTACTTTTCCATTTCACTTTTGCCTGGACGGGTCATTAACTTTTCAATTTCTTCTGGAATATTAGCATCATTATAAAGGACGTCATACATTGCATGGCAAATTGGAAGAGTCAAATTCAATTGATTTCCAAGTTCGTATGCGGCCTTGCATGTGTTGATTCCTTCAATAACCATTCCCATGTTTTGAATAATGTCATCAAGTTTCTTACCTTCACCTAATTGGTTACCGCACCGCCAGTTACGTGAATGAACACTTGTACATGTAACGATCAGATCACCGACTCCGCTTAAGCCCATAAATGTGCTTGGATCTGCGCCTAACGCAACTCCTAATCGGCTGATTTCAGCCAATCCCCGAGTCATCAAAGCCGCCTTAGCGTCATCACCGTATTTTAAGCCATGCAAAATTCCGGCTCCGATTGCGATGATGTTCTTGAATGCCCCGCCGACTTCAACTCCAATCACATCGGTATTGGTGTAGATTCGCAAGTACTTGTTCATGAAAATCTTTTGAACTGCATGCGCATTGTCAAGATTTTCACTTGCAGCTGTAATTAATGTAATGTCTTTATTGGCAACTTCTTCAGCATGACTCGGACCAGAAAAGACAACCATTCCTGAACGGTATTCTTCAGGAATTTCTTCGGTAATGACTTGAGACAGACGTTTGTGAGTTCCAAGTTCCAATCCTTTACTTGCGTGAATTAGAATCGGTTTGATTGAAAGTTCTTTTAAGACTTCAAGTAATTGTTGGGCTACCGGACGAATAACCTTCGTTGGGATTGCAAACAATACAAAGTCTGCTCCTGTAACAGCTTCTTTCAAATCAAGGGTCGTAATTAATTCTTTTGGATATGTATAGTCATGAATATAATGTTCATTAGTATGCTTTTCGTTCAATTCCTTTGCTTGTTCTTCGGAATTTGTCCAAAGCATGACTTGATTCCCATTTTCAACAAGGACGCTGGCTAAAATACTTCCCCAAGAACCTGCGCCAAGAACTGCAATTTTTTTTGTCATTTTTTCATCCCATCTTTTTCTATATTAAAATCTAACCTATGCTTAAAGTTATCACAAAACTTTGGAATCAGCAATTAATACCGACTGCCTATTCTTTTGATTGTTCTTTTTCCGGTGTCGTCCTAATTTGAGCAATATCGTAAACAAACTTAACGACGACCTTAGTAACAGCATATAACGGAACCCCAAGAATCATTCCTAAAAGGCCGGCAATGTTCCCGGCAACTAACAAAATAATAATGATCGTTAACGGGTGTAAGTGAAGCGACTTGCCAATTACATTTGGATACACCAAATTACCATCAAGCTGTTGAACAACAATGCAAACAACGATCACCCAGAAAACTGTTGGAAGTGATTTTGAAAATGCTAAAAACAAAGCCGGCATTAATCCGATATACGGTCCAAGGTACGGAATAATATTCGTAATTCCGGCAAATAGTCCGACTAATAATGCATACGGAATTCCCGTCATACTGTAACCAATTGCTGAAAAAGTTCCAACAAAAAGACATTCGATCATTTGCCCTGAAATATAACGCGATAATGTTGCACTCATTTCATGTAATAACTGCGCAACTTTTCTCCGGTTATGCTCTGGGAAAAACTTTTCAACCGTTGGAACCAGTTTTTCACCATCTTTTAACATATAAAAGAGAATAAACGGAACCGTCACTAACGTAACCGTTACGCTTGTAATTGTTCCAATTACCGATCCTAAACTAGTTGTTAATGATAAAATAAATTTCTTTAAAATCGAAGTTAGTGACCCTTCAAACTTATTCATGTAAGAGTGCAAATCGACTTTCTGTAGCCAATCAATATGGCTATTATTGAATAAATGCGTCAAAAATCGTTGCAATTCGCTTAAATATCCTGGAAGTCCGATTACCAGCGATTTAATCTGTTCGATCAACCGGGGAATAAAGAATGAAATCACTAATCCTAAGACTGAAACCAAAAGCAAGAAGACAATGGCAATTGCTAACGGCCGCTTGACCTTGAATTTTTTGATTTTGATTTTCATCAGCATTTTAACTAGCGGATTCAATAAATAAAACAAAAATCCGGCAATTAAAAATGGTGCAAACAGTGTTTGGAAAAAGGTGAACACCGGACTGAAAACAAACCGAATCTTGGTAAATACAAAAATTAAAGTTGCTAACAACAACAGTTCAGCTGACCAAAACATCAGCTTCTTTTTCCGTTTTTCGTTTAAAAACATTTAAAACTCCTTTCACATTATCAAAAAAGCCGCGCACCCTTCCACGCGGCTCAAGTTATAAACGGTATCTACCCTTCTACTGTCGGCGTGATAATTGAAGATAGCGATTATACCAAATCTCAACATATTCCTTTGAAAACGGACCCTTACCGTTATTGATCCAGTCGACCAAAGTTAAAACATTATGTTTGAGAATTTTGTCGATTTCCGGAGAGTAATTCCATTTTTTACTATGATCTTCATATTCATCTACATCAAGCAACCGCTTCTCACCGTTCGGAAAAACCTTCACGTCTAAATCATAGTCAATATACTTTAAGGCTTCACGGTCCATTACAGAAGGCGATGCCAGGTTGCAGTAATATGAAACTCCATTATCGCGAATCATGGTTACAATGTTGAACCAATAGTGCTTGTGAAAGTAAATCAACGCCGGTTCCCGGGTAACCCATCGCCGACCGTCTGCTTCAGTTACAAGCGTATGATCATTGCATCCGATAATTGCATTATCACTTGTCTTTAATACCATCGTATCGCGCCATGTTCGATGTAAACTACCGTCGTGCTTATAACTTTTTATCGTAATAAACTCGCCCTCTTTGGGACCTCGTGAGTGACGCATACTTAGCCTGCTTTCTATAAACACAGGTGTTGATTACACCGATCATCATGAGTATTATACCAAAGTTTAATCAAAATTCCTAAAAAATTTGGGAATCATCAATTAATTGCTTATAAATCGGGATATCTAATGAATAATTATTATTTGCCCCGTAGTTAGCGGCATTTGATGTGAAGATCACCGCATCCGCCCCGTTTTTCGAAATATCACCGATCGTATCAAAGCCGAATTCCGTTCCATGAAAATGATACCCCGAATACTGCTGTCCAAGAAGTTGCGGAACCGTTTGCCGAATCGAGTAGACTCCTGATAAATATGTCGAACGAGTTTTCCCCGGCGAATAAAGGGCTGCTGTCTGCCGCGGAGTAAGGATTTTAGAGATCATAAATGCCCGCAATGTCTGATAAAGATCACCGTTTGACATGTATAAATTTCCTGTTCCCAACTGTTCATCATAGCCAGCTTGTTTTTCCTTAAACGGAACATATGCAGTTGGCTTTCGCGGATTAAAATGATATCCCTGTGCTTGAACGGCCAGATACTTATTCATATTCTGATAAAAATATGAGTATCGAAGTCCAAGGGGTTTTATAATATTTTGTTCGAAATATTTATAATAACTCATATGATTCTCACGTTGGATAATTCCGGCTAATAAAACAAAGTTAACCGGTTGATAATGCAATTTGCCAATCATTTGCGGATTAATTTTAACCTTTTCAATCGTATATTGAAGAAACTGCTTATCGTTTGCTGGTTCCTTGATTGACTGTTGGTTCGCGATTCCAGAAGTCATCGTTAATAAATTTCGCAAAGTGATCAAATTGGCTCCTTGAATTTGCGGATAGAATTTACTGACTGGGGTATCAAGCGAAAAATGCTTTTCAGCAGCCGTTTTCATTAAAAGAACCGCCGTCATGCTTTTTTGAATCGAAGCAATTTGATATGTAACCTTTCCTGAATTCATTAATCCTTGCGCTTGGTTGGCATACCCAAAACCTTGCTGATATACCAAATGGTTATTTTTAACTAACGTAACCGTTCCGACAAAGTGCCGGTTCTTCATTAACTGGGTCAATTCTTTTTCAGTTTTGGTTCCTTGAATGTAATTTACATTTTGATCAAATGATTCTAAAGGCGGTTGATAAATATTCATTGCCCGCGCCGAAGAGGCTGCAAGCTGAATTCCACTAATCAGTGCAATTAAAATAATTAATGTGCTAATCCAATTCCGTTTACTTTCTCTTGAACTTAACAATTGCTTCACACCTTGCTGTCTGCGGAAACATATCGATCGATTGAATATATTCCACATGGTAATCATTCGTTAATTTTACTAAATCACGCGCTAACGTTGATGGATTGCATGAAACGTAAACAAATTTTTGCGGTTTGAATCGATGAATCGTTTGAACAAGCTGTTCATCAAGTCCTGTCCGGGGAGGATCCACGACCAATGCGTCCGGAACAAATCCTTCCTTTGTCCACTTGGCAAACCACTTATCGGCCGTTCCAACTTCATATGTCGCATTTGAAACACCAGAAAGACGCGCATTCATCCGTGCATCTTGAATTGCTTCCGGAATAATATCCATTCCACGAATTTCCTTTGCATTCTGGCCAACATATAATCCAATCGTCCCGACCCCACAATATGCATCAACCAACGTTTCATGCGGTTGAAGATCAAGTGCTTGAGCAACTTGATCATATAGCCGGATCGTCTGCTGCGGATTCAATTGGAAAAACGCCCGGGCTGAAAGTTTAAAATGAACATTACCAAGCTGCTCATCAAGATAATCTTTTCCTGCTAAGTTAAACGTTTCATCGCCCCAAATTTGGGAACCATGACTTCGATTTACATTTTGCATTATTGAAACGATTTCCGGAAATTGCTGTTGAAGATCATTGATCAACTGATTCTTTTGGGGGAACCGGTCACTTGTTGTAATAAAAACGACTTGAATCTGATCAAATGCTTCGGATTCCCGAATCACAACCGTCTTTAATAAACCACGATGTTGCCGTTCATCGTAGACTGAAATATTCCATTTTTCAATCAAAGCAACGATCGCCCGCATAACTTTCATCGTTAACGGCTTTTGGGTACTAAAAGTTAGAAGATCAACAAGATAATGGGAATTAGGCCGGTATAACCCTGCGAGAATTTTCCCATTCTTTGCTTTTCGAATCTGAAATTGAGCCTTATTCCGATAATGATAAGGGTCATCCATCCCAATCGTTGGCCGAATCTCCATTTGGCGATATCCTTGCGGCTTAAATTTTGCCAACGATTGCCGAATAATATCTTCCTTGAATTTTAATTGGGCTGAATATTGAAGATGTTCAAGCTCGATTCCCCCAACATCATACTTATCCCGGGGTTGAGTTCGAACCGGACTTTTTTTCAAAATTTTAACGAGTTCAGCATTGATATACTTTGGCTGCTCCTTTTCAATTCGTGCCAAAACATATTCTTCCGGCAAAGCCTGCGGAACAAAAACAATTTTGCGTTGAAAGTAACCAATGCCTTCACCGTTAATTCCCATTTTTTTGATTTTTAATTTAATAATTCTCTTTTTTTCCATAAAGAACCCCTCTCAGAATATTTCAATTATAGCATTAAACAATTTCAACGTTTATAATGGCAG
>DWVG01000066.1 GCA_019120355.1 Candidatus Ligilactobacillus faecavium | reverse complement strand
TCAACTCCAACCCCGCAACGATCATGACTGATAACGAAATTGCCGATCATGTTTACCTTGAACCGTTAACGGTTGAATCGGTCGAACGGATCATTCGGCAAGAATATCCGGATGCGATTTTACCAACGCTGGGCGGTCAAATTGGATTGAACTTAGCCATTGAATTAGCCAAAACCGGAATTTTAGATGAATTCAACATTGAATTGCTAGGAACGAACCTTCAAGCCATTGATGAAGCCGAAGACCGGGAAAAGTTCAAGGCATTGATGAAAGAATTGAACGAACCGGTTCCGCCTTCACGCAGTGTGAATACGGTCAAGGAAGCCACAGACTATGCTGAAGAAATCGGTTATCCGGTAATCGTGCGTCCAGCCTTCACCATGGGCGGAACTGGCGGCGGAATGTGTAAGAACCGCGAAGAACTTGAACGGATTGCTGCAAACGGGCTTGATCTTTCACCGGCAACCCAATGTTTGATTGAAAAGTCAATTGCGGGCTTTAAAGAAATTGAATTTGAAGTAATGCGCGATGCGGCGGATAATGCAATGGTCGTCTGCTCAATGGAGAACGTTGATCCGGTCGGAACACATACCGGGGATTCGATCGTAGTTGCGCCAACGCAAACGTTATCTGACCGTGATTATGAAATGTTGCGCGATTGCTCATTGAAATTGATCCGCGCATTGAAGATCGAAGGCGGCTGCAACGTTCAGCTTGCGTTGGATCCGAATAGTTACCAATATTACATCATTGAAGTTAATCCGCGGGTTTCACGGTCATCAGCGTTGGCTTCCAAGGCCACTGGTTACCCAATCGCCAAGTTGGCAGCTAAGATCGCGGTCGGCTTGACCCTTGATGAGATCAAAAATCCCGTTACCGAGACAACCTTTGCCGAATTTGAACCGGCACTGGATTACGTTGTTACGAAGATTCCACGCTGGCCGTTTGATAAGTTCCGCGATGCGGATCGCCGGTTAGGCAGTCAAATGAAAGCCACTGGGGAAGTGATGGCTTTAGGCCGCAACCTTGAAGAATCCCTTCAAAAAGCGGTTCGTTCATTGGAAATTGATGAAGACGACTTGATTTCTGAAACATGCCGTCAAGCGTCAGATGAAGAGGTTGAAAATCGGTTAGTCAACGCCCAAGATGACCGAATCTTTTATTTGGCAGAAGCTTTCCGGCGGGGATATAGTCTTGAAGAAGTTCATGAATTAACCAAGATCGACCGCTACTTCCTTGATGTTTTAATCCACATTGTGGAAATTGAAAAGGATCTTGCTGCAAACGTCAATGATCTTGAAACGTTGAAGAAGGCAAAACGTTATGGCTTCAGTGATTTAACGATTGCAAAGTTATGGCAGACAACACCTGATGATGTCCGGCAATTCCGGTTGGACAATCACGTAGTACCGGTATACAAGATGGTTGATACCTGTGCTGCCGAATTTGCATCTGAAACGCCATATTTTTACAGTACATATGATGAAGAAAATGAAGGCCGCAAGTCAGATCAAAAATCAGTGCTCGTTATTGGTTCAGGCCCGATTCGGATCGGTCAAGGGGTCGAATTTGACTACGCAACGGTTCACTGTGTTAAGGCTTTGCAAAAGCTTGGTTATGAAGCAATCGTTATGAACTCGAATCCTGAAACGGTTTCAACGGACTTTTCGGTATCCGATAAGTTGTACTTTGAACCATTGACCCTTGAAGATGTCTTGAATGTGATCACCCTTGAACAACCGGAAGGCGTCATTCTTCAATTTGGCGGTCAAACCGCAATCAACTTGGCGGCCGGATTGGATGCACACGGTGTTCGGGTATTAGGAACGACCGTGAAGGATCTTGACCGGGCCGAAGACCGTGAATTGTTTGACCAAGCAATCAAGAAACTTGGATTGAAGCAACCGCAAGGCGATACGGCAACGACTCCGGAACAGGTTAAGGAAATCGCTCATCGGTTAGGTTATCCCGTTCTTGTACGACCAAGTTATGTTCTCGGCGGCCGGGCAATGGAAATTATTTATTCAGCCGATGAACTTGATGAATACTTGAGCCAGCATGCCCCGGCCAACGGCGATCACCCGATTTTGGTCGATGCCTATCTTGAAGGAAAAGAATGTGAGGTTGACGCCATCTGTGACGGTGAAAATGTTTTGATTCCAGGAATCATGGAACACATTGAACAGGCCGGGATTCACTCTGGGGATTCAATGGCCGTTTATCCGCCGCAATCATTCAGTCAAAAGATCAAGGAACAAATCGTTGAAATTACAACTAAACTGGCGGTTGAACTGAAATGTGTCGGGATCATGAACATCCAGTTCATCGTTCACCAAGGTGAAGTCTATGTTCTTGAAGTTAACCCGCGGGCAAGTCGGACAGTGCCGTTTTTAAGCAAGATCACCGGGATCCCAATGGCGCAAGTCGCAACCCGCGCCATTATGGGTGAATCGCTTGTTCAACAGGGATACAAACCAGGGTTGGCTCCTGAAAGCCAAAACGTTTCGGTTAAAGCTCCCGTTTTCTCATTTAACAAGTTAGCCGACGTTGACAGCTACTTAGGACCGGAAATGAAATCAACCGGGGAAGTTATGGGAACGGATCGTGAATTTGAAAAGGCATTGTACAAGGCCTTTGAAGGAGCTGGAATGCAGCTGCCAGAAACCGGAACGGTCTTGTTGACGATCGATGACCGCAATAAGCAAGAAGCGCTTCAAATTGCCCGGCGTTTTGAAAAGATGGGCTACCGGATCGCAGCTACTAAGGGAACCGCGAAGTTCTTACAGGACAACGGCTTACACGCTAAGGTGGTTGGCAAGATCCACGATCTTCAACCAAACCTGTTAAATGAAATTAAAGACCGTAAACTTGATCTGGTAATCAATACGATGGGCCATGATCAAGCCCACAATTCAGACGGCTTTATCATCCGGCAAGCCGCAATTCAACACAACATTCCGTTGCTGACAGCCTTGCGGACAGCGGATGCGTTATTGAAAGCCATGGAAAACCGCACATTTATGACCAATGCACTATAAGGGGGAAATGAGATGAATTCACGATTAACAGTCAAGCTTCCGGGATTAACGATGAAAAATCCGTTGATGCCGGGAAGTGGAACGTTTGGCTTTGGGGATACTCCTGCTGCTGAAAAAATGGATCTGAATGGGTTAGGAGCACTGGTGATCAAAACGACGACGCCGCAAGCTCGCAAAGGAAATCCGCAACCGCAGATCGCGATGTTAAAAAACGGTGTGATCAACTCGGTGGGGTTAACGAATCCCGGCGTTGACGCGGTGGTGAATGAAAAATTATCTCATCTACGGCAAAAGTATCCAGACCTTCCAATCGTGGGCAGTATTGGCGGATCCAGTGTTGCTGATTACCAGTACGTTGCGCAAAAATTAGCGGCTTCCAACATGTTAAACGCATTGGAACTCAACATTTCATGTCCCAATGTTCGGGAAGGCGGAATGGCGTTTGGAACGCGTCCGCAAACCGTTGAAGAAGTTACTCGCAAAGTGAAAGAAGTGACCGGAGCGATTCCGGTTTACGTTAAACTTTCGCCGAACGTAACGGACATTACGGCGATTGCTAAGGCAGCTGAACGCGGCGGCGCAGATGGCTTAACGATGATCAATACTTTGCTGGGATTGCATATTGATGTCGAAACCCGGCAGTCAGTGATTGGTAACGGAATGGGTGGCCTGTCAGGTGCCATTCTCAAACCACTTGCCGTGCGGATGATCTACCAAGTTGCGCATGTAACTGATTTACCGATTATTGGAATCGGCGGGGTCGAAACGGTCGACGATGTGCTTGAGATGTTTTTGGCGGGTGCTTCAGCCGTGGGAGTCGGGGCGGCTCACTTTGATGATATGGAAGTGATCCCGCACCTTGCCGCCCAGCTTGAACAGCGAATGGATGAACTTAACATTGAATCGCTTGAAGAATTACGAAAAGAAGTAAGGAATGAATTTCGAAATGAAGATTAGTGAACCGATTATTGCATTGGATTTTCCAGATAAGCAGACAACGTTGAATTTTCTTGATCAATTTCCGCGTGACCAACACCTCTTTGTGAAGGTTGGAATGGAACTGTATTACAGTGAAGGGCAGGAACTGATCAAGGAACTTAAGGATCGCGGCTACTCAATTTTCCTTGATTTGAAATGCCACGACATTCCGCACACGGTTGAACGGGCAATGAAGGTCATTGGAAAGTTGCACGTTGATTTAACCACGATCCACGCTGCAGGCGGGTCCGCAATGATCCACGCTGCCAGGGAAGGAATGCTTGCCGGCAGTAACCAGCATGCGCCGGCCAAAATCTTGGCAATTACCCAGTTGACATCGATTACGCCGCAAATGCTTGCGGATGAACAATTGATCACGGTGCCGCTTGAGGAAAGCGTCAAGCATTATGCTCAGGTTGCCCAACAAAACGGAGCCGATGGGGTTGTGTGTTCTGCCAATGAAGCCCAAATGTTGTATCAAACATGCGGGGAAGATTTTTTGAAGATCACTCCTGGAATTCGATTAGCCGGCGAAAGTGCTGACGACCAAAAACGGGTCATGACACCTGGCAAGGCAGCGCAACAACACTCAAACGGACTGGTTATTGGTCGGCCGATCACCCAAGCAGCCGACGTTCAAGCTGCATATCAACGGATCAAAAATGAATGGTTGAAGGAGAATTAAGATGAAAGAAATTGCAAAAGACTTATTAAAAATTAAAGCAGTGAAATTATCACCGAACAAACCGTTTACATGGGCCAGCGGAATCAAAAGCCCCATTTATTGTGATAACCGGTTGACAATCAGTTACCCTGAAATTCGCAAACAGATTGCCCAAGGATTAGCAGCGCAAATCAAAGCTGAATTCCCCGATGTCGAAGTGATCGGCGGAGTTGCAACGGCCGGCATTCCGCATGCTGCATGGGTTGCGGACGAATTAGGATTACCGTTGATCTATGTGCGGTCAAAACCCAAAGACCATGGACGCGGAAAACAAATTGAAGGAGTTTTACCAGCCCATGCGAAAACAGTCCTGATCGATGATCTGCTTTCAACGGGCGGCAGTGTGTTAAAAGCTGTTCAAGCAGCTCAAAATGAAGGCGCCGATGTGATCGGCGTCGGCGCAATTTTCAGTTATCAATTACCAGCAGTATCAGCGAACTTTAAACACGCCGGCCTTTCATTTACAACGCTGACCAATTACTCTGAATTGCTTGAAGCGGCAACTGAAGAGAATTACATTGCCGCAGACCAATTAGAAACGTTGAAAAAATGGCGCCAAGCACCCGAAAAGTGGAACAATGACTAGAAAATGAGCCTAACAAATAATTTGATTCATTCTTTATTGTTCAGTTATCATTCAATTAGATTTTGAATAAAATTTAGTTGAAAAACAAGCATAAGTGAATTTTTTTATTATCAATTTGAATAAATATTAGCAGAAGAAACATTATTTAAATGCTATTTTTAATAGAATGAAAAATTTCCCTATTTTTTTTATTGAATTTATGGTACTATAAAAGACCGGATAATATTTAATTGATATTATCGTTCGCTGACTGCCGAAAGTTAACGAGATTAGGCTGAGTGAAAGGAATTTTGGATATGAAAGACACGCGGGGCAGCTTTTTGCCATCAAGATCGCTTGATTATTTTCTGCAATTGACTGAAACGATGAATTATACCCAAGCTGCACAAATTTTAGGGATTTCGCAACCTGCATTGACCCAACAGATCAAGAAGTTAGAGAAAAGCATTGGGGCACCGCTTTTTTATAGTGTAGGGAAGAAGCTTCACTTATCTGATGCTGGCTACACGATGTTAGATGCAATTCATCAAATTTATGAAACCGTTAGCCAGGCAACGGATCAAATTCAACGTTCAACTGAGATTAATCAAGGACGAGTGAATATTGGAATTTTAGCTTCAATTGAAAATGATGTCTTTACTGACTTTGCAATTTCATATTACAAGTCTCATCCTGATGTTGAAGTTTCATTCCACACACTGACCCGGCACGAGTTGTGGAAGCAGCTTGAAGATAACCGGATCGATATTGGAATTATGTACCTTCCAGATTCAAGTATTAAAAATTGGAAACCTTACGTTAAAAAGACGATTATTCGGGATGAATTGATCTACTTAGGGCATGACGAACAGATTGCTCATAAGACCCGAATCGATTTGAAAGACGTGGTTGATCAGCCATGGGTTGATTATCCGCAAAACTATTATTTAAGCAATATTATTAATGAACAATTTCGCAAAGCAATGTTGAATACCCCGAAGAGCGTTGCGCACTTTACCCAATCACGGGCATTGTATCACTTTGCCAAGGAAGCAAAGGTCAGCACCGTTTTGCCGGCGTCATGTGCGAATGCATATAACTATGGCATTGACCGGATGGCAAGTGCGTTCTTTAATCCGAAGATCGAATTTGAGCTTTCATTTGTCTTTCGAAAGGGGAAAGAACGGATTCCGCGGATCTCAAACTTGCTTGACGAATTTGATGAATATTTAGTCCAAAAAGACTACATTTCTCGCTTGACAGAGCTTAATAAAATGGAATAATCTTAAAGTGATTTTATTATTGAGTTAAAGGAGCTTTTCGATGAAAGAATTAGTTTTTGGACACAAGAATCCAGATACAGATGCAATCGTTGCCGCAAAGGCATACTCATACTTACAAAATAAATTAGGCGCCGACACTGAAGCCGTTGCTTTGGGCGAACCAAATGAAGAAACGCAATTCGTTTTGGATTACTTCAATGAACCAGCACCACGGGTAATCAAGACAGCTTCAAACGAAGTTGACGCTGTAATGTTGATCGACCACAACGAAGCTCAACAAAGTGTTGCCGACATTAAAGACGTTCAAGTAACGCATGTTGTGGATCACCACCGGATCGCGAACTTTGAAACTTCAGCTCCATTGTACTACCATGCTGAACCGCTTGGATGCAGCAGCACGATCATCTTGAAGGAATTCAAGCAACACGGCGTTGAAGTTCCGGTTAACATTGCCGGCATGATGTTATCAGCAATTATTTCAGATACATTATTATTGAAATCACCAACAACAACTGACGAAGATGTTGCTGCCGTGAAGGAATTAGCAAAGATTGCTGGCGTTGATTATGAAAAGTACGGTTTGGATATGTTAAAGGCCGGGACAAACCTTGCAAGCAAGTCAGACGAAACATTGATTTCACAAGATGCAAAGTCATTTGATATGAACGGTACTCAAGTTCGCGTTGACCAAATCAACACCGTTGACTTGAATGAAGTCTTTGATCGGGAAGACGGCTTGCGTGCTGCTATTGAAAAGCAAAACAAAGAAAACGGCTATGACTTGTTCTTATTGATGGTTACAAACATCCTTAACTCAGATACACGGTTATTGGTTGTTGGTGAACCGCAATCAGTTGTTGAACAAGCATTCGGCAAGAAGCTTGAAGATAACAAGATGGACTTGCCAGGCGTTGTTTCACGGAAGAAGCAAATCGTTCCTCCATTGGAAGCAGCATTTAACGCTTAATTAAGATTAGAGTAAATATTAAGAGGGAAAGCTATGACATTTGTCATGGCTTTCTTTTTAATTACAACATTCATTTAATTTGATGTATATTAAAGTTGAAAACATTTCATATGAGGGTGAGTAAGATGTTTTTATTATTACTGGTTATCATGATGATTCTGATGTATTGTTACCGGACGGCGTTTTATGTTAAGCCGGGACATCATGAAGATCCGTATGATTTACCGCAAAATGAGCAATACCAGCCGTACTACAACGCAATGGTCCATTTGGTTGATGCTTTGAATAACGAACCGTATGAGGCAGTTTCGATCAAATCGTTTGATGGGTTAACTTTGCGCGGCCGGTTATATATTTATGATGAAAATGCGCCGATCGAACTGGCATTTAACGGTTATCGGACTGATGGAATCCATGATTGCGGCGGGGTATTTCAGATTTCTCGGCGGTTAGGGCATAACATGCTGGTCGTTGATCAACGGGCAACCGGGGACAGCGATGGCAACGTGATTTCATTCGGGATTAATGAACGGTACGATGTGGTTGCGTGGGCCGAATTTATTGCGCACCGCTACCCGCAAATGAAAATTATTCTGGTTGGCGGGTCACTTGGGGCAGCGACCGTCTTAATGGCGTCCGAATTGAAATTACCGGTCAATGTTGTTGGAGTGGTGGCTGATAGTGCGTATACTTCGCCGAAAGCGATCATTAAGAAAGTTATTCAGCGAATGAACCTTTCGCCAACGATTATGTATCCGTTCGTGAAGTTGAGCGCTAAACTTTTCGGCCATTTCAATCTGGAAGCATCATCGCCAATTCAAGCGGTTCAGAAAACCAAGTTACCAGTTTTGATTATTCATGGCGAAGATGACCGCTATGTTCCTTGTTCAATGGCCCATCAAAATTACGCGGCATGCAAGTCGCCGCTCAAACTGTTATTGACGATTCCGGAAGGACCGCATGATATCAGTTTGTTAGTTGATTGGAACAAATATCAAGGAACGGTTGAGAAGTTCTTCAAGCGGATCGGCGTTCTAATGAAAAATGAATAATTTGTTTAAGAAGGGGTGACAAAACGTTAAAAACGAGCGGGATGGAAGCGGAAAAGCAAACGAATCGCGCAGCAAAAATTCGGCGATTTTCGAACTTCCGCTAGTTTCGCGTCGCAGTTCGTTTGTTTTGGAGCCCGATTATGTGAAGATAGCAAAGAGGTTGTAACTTACATCACAACCTCTTTTTTTTTTGATAAATTAAACTTTATGATTTTCTTTTAAAAACCAAAGATTAATTTACAAAATACTTTAAAATTGATAAAATTTACTTATTTAATTTAAAGGAGTTAGTGTAAATGAAAAGAAAGTTTTTAGGATTAATGGCATTTTTAATGCTTTTCTTGTCAGGAAGTTCGGTCATGGCGGCTGGTCCGCAACATAAAATGACGGACTTGAAAGATAAGGTTGAGCGCAAGAAGACCAAGCCAGGTGACGTTGACGCCACGATTCCAGACTGGTCAAAGTATAACCGGGCAGATGTTATTCGGATGTATGGTCAACCGGAACGCGATGAAAAGAACGGGCAAATTGTTTATAATTCATTGCTTAACCACGAGTTTGCTTTGAATGAGATTCTTGCGCATAACGGCAAGATTACCACTAATCAAGGCTGGGCCTTTGGTGATCAGATTGCCGACTGTTCAATGGGCGAAGACTTTGGCAATGATCAGGGTCAGGACGCTCACGTTGAAAAATTAAGTTACGACCATGATCGGTTCAACGTTTACCTTGATACGCAAAAGGATCAGGTCTTTTATGTTACGCCTGACAAAGACTTTGTAACATTCAGATAGGGGGATCACATCGTGAAAAGGATTCAAAAAATTGGATTAAGTTGCTTCGCATTTCTTTTCGGTGTTGGCATGATTTCCGGGCAAGTCAGCGCTGATCAATATCAAACATATCAAGTCGGAAAAGATTTGAACCCGGGAAAATACACCGTAACCTCTAAAAACGGGACGGGTGATCTTTACAATTCAACTTACGATTTCGACTTTGTTCTCACAAACGGCAAGCGGAAAGTCAACGGGATTCACAAGTCAGAACACTTAAATGTTCAAGCAGGCCAACGGATCATTGTGAATGACTTTGACGCTAACTTCCAGCCGGACAATTCACCGAAAATTACCCAACAAGGCAAAGTTACCGATGGCGAATACCGGGTCGGCAATGATGATGGTGCTGATATTCAACCAGGGATGTATATTATCAAACCGGGAAAGTGTGCTGGCGAATACGCGGTCAACAGCTCATTTATTGGCCGGGGTGCCGTAAGTCTTTCAGGGTTGAAGAAGCTTCAAAGTAATGAACACCGGCAACACCGTGTTCAACTCAAAGACGGCGATCACTTGTATGTGGATCTTCAGGATGCAACATTGACGAGGATTGGTGACAATGACTAAGGAAAAAGCAAAGAAAGAACGTGGGGTCTTTAAGGATCGTTCACCACTGTTTAAGAATTTATTTGTTTGGCTAGCAGTTGGATATATTTTAACCGGATTGGTCGGTTCAACGTGGTGTGCTCAGGAAGTCTTTAAAGGGGCCGCTTTTTTCTGTGTGTTGTTTTCTCTAGGGACAGTTTATGTTTTTTTCATCGTTCCAGAAATTTTAATGACAGTTGCGCTAATAAATAAAAATCGAGAAGTTGTAATTACTTCCGTGGTCATAAATATGTTTTATTTGTTAGTTTTATGTGGCCTGGCTCGTCGTCCGAAAGTTTATGTCGACGAAGCTGGGGTGGTGTATCACTATGCTTTCAATTGGCGCTTTATCGCACTAAGCTGCTTGATTATTAGTATTGCGCTTGGGATTGCCCTGTTGATTTTGATTAATCACACAAAATGGTCGTTGAAAAAGAATAAAATTGCGTTATTGATAACGGCGATCGTGAGTTGCGGACTGATTGGCGGGGTTGGAGTGTTTACCAATGTTCAACGCCATTCAACGTTAGTAATGATGAAAGCGCAGTACGTCAAAAATCGCGAAGCAACTGAAAATGATCAATTATCGGATCTAAGTTTCGATGTGGTCGGAATTAAAACGGCAAAGTTTGCGGTCGTTCCAACTTCGAAAATCACATTGGCTTCAATGGATGCATGCGGAACGGATTATAATCTTCAAGATAATGTGGCTTTAATTGAAATCAACGGGAAGCCGATTTCAAATGATGATTATGATTATTTGATTGGTCAAGAAGATGACAATGAACCGTTCAGCAAACGGCAAGCCCTGGCTGCGAAATACGGGTTAACGATGCGGAAACATGGCAAACCAGCGCGTCAGTCATTGAAACAGGTCAAAAAGACAGAAGTTAATTGGACGAAAAAACAGATTGATAAGTACCAAGATGCACATTAAATTGTAGAAAAATAAATTGATTAAAGGAAATAATCTTGAAAAAGTCAGAGATATTTGTAGGGCCAGCATCATGTTATTGTTGGTTTGAAATTGAAAAATCAAAAATATGTGATTGATACTGGATGGAATGTTTTGTTTTGGATTTTTCCATTATTATGTGTTATTAAAAAATGATTGTTTAATATTTATTAAATGTAAAAGTAGTGTTGAGAAAAGAGGTTGGAGAACATTTTGAAAGAAAAAGTAACGTTGTATATTGGACCGGTAGCTTACAAGAGCTGGTTTACTTATAATAATCGTCGTTTTGTGATTGATTTAGATCAAAATTGGATTTTTATAATTTTTCCTTTTCTTTTCTATATATTTCCGCTTAACTGTTATGAGGTTGAGAGTGAAGAAAATTGGGAAAAACGTCAGAGAAAAGAAATGTCAATTGTTCCATTTATATATATAAGTCCTGCAATACTAATGGAATTCATCAATAGCTTGACCGTAAATATAAATGTAATGCCTCTTTTCCCAGTTATTTTAGCGATTTTAACCGCTTTTATTATTCGGATGTGTTTAAGGAAAAAGTTGAATGGCAGAATTATAAGAAAAATAAGAATAAGAGTTATTCCAAATGATTTTGGAGAAAATATGTTGATGTTTTTATTATATACAGCATTCTTTGCTTTTTCCATAGGAATATTATCCGTTCTATATGCTAATCCGAATAACTTATATTGGTTTTTTGGATCTGTCTTAATTTGTTGGTTATTTTTCATTTCAAGCGCTTCTTCAATGATGCATGGAAAAATTAAAGTGAAGTTTTTGGATAGCAAGAAGAAATAATTTGGAAAAAAACTTAAATACTAATAGCTTAGTTATATTGTTGCTATTTCGAATTCTTAGTATTTTTTGAATGGTTTTGTGATAAATGGATAGTTTAAGAAATAAGGTAGAGGTTAAAACAGAAGATTTAAGATTAGGATTATGGAAGTTAGTAAAGGATAAAGAGAATAATTTTTATTTATTTAAGTTGTATGAAAATCTATGAATATCGTTTTTTCCATTTATAGAGTGGTTAATTCCACATAAAGTTTATAAATTAAGTTCAGAAAACGTAGATAAAATAAGAAAGAATTTTCAACAGGTTGATCATCCAAGGAAAAGAGGAAGTTTTTTATCTATTAGTTTAGGAAGCCTTTTAGGAGTTTTTATCGCAAATTTGGTATTTAACGAGCATTTAACATTATTTATCAGATTTATTTTACTCGGTATAGTTACTTTAATGGGTTTTGTTATTAATAGAATATTTACTAGCTTTATGAGTAAAAAAATTGACGAAATAATGAATCTTGGACTATTAAGTTCAAATTATAAAAAATGTTATCTATCGCCTATTGACCCGCATAAAATGTTGTTATTATTAATTGGAATCATTGGAATGCTATGGATGCTAATAGATACCTTTATGGGAGGAAATGTAAATCTAATAGATATTTTGGCATTATTAATGTTTTCCTTTATATATTTTTCATATGGATTGTTAGCTTTACATTTTGATTCGTTTGAAATCCATTTTAAAAATACTAATGATTTAAATTAGTGTAATTTTGTTAATTTCAATATTAACGCAGGAATGTAATTTAGACATAGTGTAATGAAATTTGAGGTTAACCCATGTTAAATTTTGAGGAGAATAAATGAAAAAATCAGAGATATTTGTAGGACCAGTATTATATTATTGTTGGTTTGAAATTGGAAACAAAAGGTATGTAATTGATATAGGACAAAATATTTTGTTTTGGATTTTTCCATTTTTAATGTACATTGTTCCATTAAAGTGTTACATGATACATAGTAATGAAAATTGGAAAAATAAGAAGAAAAATAAAAAGAATCTAAGTGGTACTTGGGGAGTAATTTGTGGATTGATAGGAAGTTCTTCCTTTTTCACGTATCTAATTAATCACATGGATATAGGAATTAACATACCATCAGTTATTTCTATAATAACCGCTATTATTATTGGATTTGCTATAGCAATCGTCGTGGAACATAAAGAGAAAAAATATAAGAATGGAGAAATCGTTAAAATTCGAGTTTATCCTGATGATTATACAGAATTTATAAAACAGTTGTTGAGGCATTTTTTTATTTTATTAATGACGTGTGTAGCAATAGGCATTCTCCATGATAATCCAGGAAATATTTATTGGTTTTTAGGAGTAGTTTTTCTTATATGGTTACTCTCTTTAGCAGGCTCCTCATGTTTAATTGAAAAAGTAAAGATTAAATTCATAAACAATAGTGAAGAATAGGCGTTTTATGTTTTTCTTACAATAATTTGTATTGGTTAGGAGAATAGTTTTGAAAGAAAAGATACATATATATAGCGGACCTATAATATATCGTAATTATTTTTTGTATAACAACCGAATGTTTATTATCGATGTAAATAAAAATTTCTTCTTTATTGCGTTTCCGTTTTTGATGTTTTTGTTTCCAATTAGGTGCTATGAAGTTGAAAGGGATACGGTGGAATTTTCAAAAAGAAAGAACATCATCTTTTTTCCTATCATAGCTGTTAATGCTGCTTTTTTAGAAAATATAGTCAATTATATGGTTATTAATGTTTCAATTTCACCGTATATTTCAATAATGTTTGCGATTGCTACGGCTTTTTTAATAAGAATTAAGATTGAGAAATTAAATGTAAAGATTATAAAGAGTCGTAAAATTCGAATAATTCCTACAGATTTTATGGATGTTGCTATCTATTCTTTTGTGTACATATGTTTATGGGGCGTCATTGTAGGAGTAACCATTATTTTATTTAATAATCCCAATAATATCTTTTGGTTCATGGGCGAATTATTATGTTTTTGGCTATTATTTGCATCTGGAGAAAACTTTATTCGCGGGAATGCTAAGGTTAAATTCTTGAATTAGTATACATATTTTGTAGAAAAACTAATTACGATTTTCATTCAAAAATTAATAGTATTTAATAATAAAATATTGAGTTAATTTATTCTAATGGGGGAATTGTTAATGCAAAGAATTAAATTTTTTCCGGGCTCAGGTAGATATTGGAAATGGTTTGAAATAAATGATAAAAAATATGCAATTAATCTTCACCAAAATATATTGTTTTATTTTTTCCCGTTTTTACTGTATCTTATGCCCTTAAATTGTTATGAAGTAGAGAGTGATGCTAGCTTAAAAAGAGCTAGTCAACTAAAAAAAAACGAATATTCCTTTTATTTATATTGGGTGTTCATCTGGCCTTATGGAATTAATAAGTAAAATGAAAATAGGGATCACAATTCCTCCAATAATTTCAATTATTTTGGCAATTATTGTAGGCATTTCAATAACTAATGTTATAAAAACGGATAATCAAGCAATGCAAGTAAAAGTAATTAGAAAAGAAAAAATTAAAATTTATCCTTGTGAGTTTGGAGAATTGAAGTGCAAGACAAAAGTTAGACAAGATTAAATTATTAAGCTACCAAGGCGTGATTTCGGTATTCAACCGGAGTCATGCCTTTTGTTTTTAAAGTCGTTCTAACATTATTAAAATATTGAATATAATTT
>DWVG01000065.1 GCA_019120355.1 Candidatus Ligilactobacillus faecavium | reverse complement strand
TGAATTGATTTGCTTTCTATACTTAATTTCTTCAATATGCTAAAATAGAAATAATTATTGTGTAAGCAATCCTTGTTCGGTAATTTTAAAACAATACATTATTAAAGGAGATTTTAGTATGATTTTTAAAGTATATTATCAACCAACCAAGCGGATCAATCCGCGGCGTGAAAACACAGAAACTTTATATCTTGAAGCCAAGTCAGAAGTTGAAGCCCGGTTACTCGTTGAAGAAAACACAGAATACAACGTTGAATTTATCGAAGGCCTCGATGACAAGACTTTAGAATATGAAAAGCAAAGCGAGAACTTTAAGTTAACGGAGTTTTAGCCTATGAAACAGCTTAAAGTAAAAAATAATGAGACGGCTGTCTTTGCGATCGGCGGTCTTGGTGAAATTGGGAAGAATATGTACGGGGTCCAATTTCAAGATGAAATCATCGTGATCGATGCGGGAATCAAGTTCCCTGAAGATGACTTACTTGGAATCGACTATGTCATTCCAAATTTCCAATACCTCGTCGCTAACAAACAAAAAGTTAAAGCCCTTGTAATTACTCACGGTCACGAAGACCACATTGGGGGAATTCCATATTTGCTTAAGGAAATCAATGTCCCGATTTATGCAGGACCCCTTCCCCTTGCATTGATCAAGAGCAAACTTGAAGAACATGGATTACTTCGGACAGCCGAGTTGCATGAAATCAATGAAGACACTGTTCTTAAATTCAGAAAAACAAGTGTTTCATTTTTCAGAACGACCCACTCAATTCCAGATACTTTAGGAGTTGCGGTTAAAACTCCATCTGGAACGATCGTTGAAACTGGAGATTACAAGTTTGATCTAACACCAATTACCCATCAGCCGCCGAACTTGCAAAAGATGGCTAAATTAGGTTCAGATGGTGTCTTGTGTCTCCTTTCAGACAGTACGAACGCCGAAATTCCAAACTTTACAAAATCTGAAAAATGGGTTGGTCATTCGATTCGCCACATTTTTGAAAAGGTTGATGGCCGGATCATTTTTGCGACATTTGCTTCAAATATCTCACGAATTCAACAAGCTGCCGATGCCGCCATTAACCGCGGCCGGAAAATTGCTGTTTTCGGAAGAAGTATGGAAGCTGCCATCGTAAATGGGCGCGAATTAGGATATCTTGATATTCCAGAAGATGCAATTGTTGATGCTCGGGACATCAATAACCTTCCTGCAAATCAAGTCATGATTTTATGTACAGGATCACAAGGTGAACCAATGGCAGCATTAAGTCGAATTGCCAACGGAACCCACCGGCAAGTATCGATTCAACCTGGTGACACCGTTGTCTTTTCAAGTTCACCAATTCCAGGAAACACAACCAGTGTTAACCGGGTAATCAATGAACTTGAAGAAGCCGGTGCCAATGTAATTCACGGAAAAGTCAATAACATTCATGCTTCTGGTCACGGTGGCCAAGAAGAACAAAAATTAATGTTGCGGCTGATCAAGCCAAAATTCTTCATGCCGATTCACGGTGAATACCGAATGTTAAAGATCCACACTGAATTAGCTGAAGAATGTGATATTCCGCAAGATCGTTCATTTATCCTTGAAAACGGGGATGTTTTGGCGTTAACGGCAGACTCCGCCCGGGTTGCTGGCCACTTCAATGCAAGTGATGTTTACGTTGACGGTTCTGGAATCGGCGATATCGGGAACATCGTCTTGCGTGATCGGCGGGCCCTTTCAGAAGAAGGATTAGTTGTCGTTGTCGCAACGATCGACATGAAGAAGCATAAGATTATCGCAGGACCTGATTTCCTTTCACGGGGATTCATCTACATGCGCGAATCTGGTGAACTGATCAGTAAAGGTAAGCGCCGGATTGCACGGACAATCAACCGGGTTCTTAAAAATAATAAGAAAATTACTGAAGCAATGATCAAAGATGCCATTATTTCTGATTTACAACTGTTCCTTTATGAACAAACCGAACGGCATCCAATGATTTTACCAATGCTTGTAACAATTTAAACAAATAAAAGATTGCGCTATCCGGCGCAATCTTTTTTATTCATTTGACTAAATAATTTGGCTTGTAATTTTCTTGTAACATGAGATAATTATTCTAGATAAAATCAATAAGGGAGCGGAGAAAATGAAATCGTTTTACGTGATTGCAAATCCACACGCGAATTTAGGCAAATCCCAAAAAGATTGGGAACAAATTCAAAATTATCTAGACGAACATGACGTGGATTACCAGGCAACCGAAACCAGTGTTGCCGGCGATGCTCAAACTAACATTCAAGCTTTCCTTAAAAATCTTGATTATGCTGATTATGAAAAATACGTTGTTCTCGTGATTGGTGGTAATGGAACTTTAAACGAGGTATTAACGGGAATTAAAGAAGCTGATATTCATGATTTGCCCCTTGCCTTCATTTGCACCAGTAAGCACCATCAATTTGCTGATCAGCTTGGAATTGCGCCTAATCCCCTCGTTGCCCTTCAACAAATTTTAAATGCAACTGAGGCGGTCCAATATTCATTGATTCAATACTATGAATCAAACCATGAGGAGACAGGTTACTTTTTAGATAACTATTCAATTGGAATGGCAGCAAACCTTGCCAATCTTCGATCACGTGAACATCATCACTGGTTGCGCACCCATTGTCGGTGGCTTGCAAACGTCATCGACATTTGTAAAGCATATTACAATAGCGCTGATGCTTTTAATGCAACCCTTCGAATCGGACATAAATACAAATTTTACAAACGGGCGTTTATCGTTAATATTCAAAATCGAACTCAAGAAAGTGACTTTTCAAATAACGATCAACCAATTGAAATCACAATCGTTGATCGGGTCAACATTTTCTTATTTTTGATTTTTGTTGCGACCCGAAAATTCGGCGACCCGACTAAATTACCATTTGTTCATCATTGGCGGACTGATAATCTTCACATTACCGTTAACTCGCTTGAACAAACCCAAGTCGATTGCCGTGAATTAGGAGGCAAATATAACGACCTTTATCTAAAATTAATCAATTATCCGTTTTGGATCAACGCCGATAGTGTTTCCCTTGAAGAACGTCGGCAAAAATAAGAGGCTGTGACATAAGTCGCAGCCTCTTTGTTATCGCATAATCGGATTCCAAAACAAACGAGTTCCAACGCGAAGCTAATTAAAATCTTTGAATCTATGCTGGCGCGATTCGTTTGCTTTTCTGCTTCCACCACGCTCGTTTTTAATATTTTGTCACCCCTTGGGGTTTTGTTTCCATAAAATCCTTTGGTTGAATCCCATTCATTCCAATCATCGGATCAATTTTTCCACTTTCAATTAACGAATTTGTCAACACATTTGAATCTTGATTTGACACTTGCTCATCTGATTTCGCTGTCTCAGTTTCCTTTTCACTATCAGTTTTATCTGCTAAATTAATCTTCTCATGGTCGCCAAACGCTTCCCATAGCATTTCTTTCAGCCCCGTTTGCCGGTTCGAAGACACGATTGAAACTGACCTCTCAAATGCATCAACTTCACCTAATAAAACCAATTTTTGTTTTGCCCGGCTGACCGCCGTATAAAGCAAATTCCGCGCAAACATCCGTGAAAATTGACGAACCATTGGTAAAATGATCAGCGGAAATTCGCCTCCCTGTGATTTGTGAATTGACATGCAATATGCAAGGGTCAACTGGTTCCAATTGCGCTTTTCATAACCAACTTCATTACCATCAAAATCAACGATTATTTTATCCGCCGGAATATGGTTTTTGGTATTTTTAAGATCGATTCCAATTACCTTTCCAATATCGCCATTGAAGATATTGTGTTCCGGATCATTCACAAGTTGCAAAACCCGATCACCGATTCGGAAAACTTGTTGGTTGACTTGAACTTCTTTCCGCCCATGTTTCGCAGGGTTAACAATGGCTTGCATCCGGTTATTTAAATTATCGATTCCGGACACTCCCTTATACATTGGAGCAAGCACCTGCAGATCATCGATCAAATTTCCTTTACTCATCCATAACTTAACGACTTGTTCAAGCACATCTGGGACTTGAAGCGCATTGCATGCGATAAATGAGCGATCGGCATGCTGTTGCGTAAAATCAGCTGGTAATTGCCCCTGCTGAATGCTGTGCGACAATTCAACAATCGATGAATCATCCGATTGCCGGTAAATTCGCGTCAGTTCCTTTTTCGGTAATTCATCACTTTCAAGTAAATCCGCAAAAACCTGTCCCGGGCCAACTGATGGCAACTGATCCTTATCGCCAACAAAAATTACCTGCATGTTATATGGAATTGCGCCCAGTAAAACATCCATTAACTCGGTATCAACCATTGACGTTTCATCGATAATCAACAACTCACCTGAAAGCTCATCCACTTTACTTTCTGACAATTCCTCATCATGCCCATTAATTCCAAGCAACCGATGAATTGTGCTTGCTGGCAAGCCCGTCGTTTCCGTCATCCGTTTGGCAGCCCGACCGGTCGGAGCTGCCAATAAAATTGGAAGATGCGAGTCATCTTTTTGTTGTTGAATCCGCTCAAGATCAATTCCATTTAACTCCGCGAACATTGCCACGATTCCGTTAATAATAGTTGTTTTTCCTGTTCCAGGTCCGCCAGTTAACAAAAAGCATCGCGAATTCAGCGCCGTAAAAATTGCATCCTGTTGCACATCATCATACTGGATTCCAAGATGACGTTCAATTCGTCGTAAAATTTTAGCAAGCTTCTTTTCATCATAATTTTTTTGATCCCGATTCGTCGCAATTGTATACAGTTTATTAGCAATTCCGTGTTCTTCGTGATAGAGCCGACGGACGTAAATATGCTGTTGATCCGCAACAATTCGGTGCTTCTTTTCAAGTTCGATAATTTGATCAGCCACCATTTCCGGATCAATCACAGTTTGCCGTCCCTTTTCAAGCAAAGTGACCGCATTTTCAATTACCTGGCGACTAGTTGCATACGTATTACCGTTTTCATAACAAATGTCATTTAAAACTTGAAAAATTGCCCCGCGAATTCGAACATTCGAATCATCCTTAATGCCGATTTGGTTTGCAATTTGATCAGCTTTCACAAATCCGATTCCGTCAATGTCAATTGATAATTGATACGGATTTTCATTGATTACCGTTAATGACTTTTCACGATACTTTGCAAAAATCTTAGCTGAAATTTTACTCGAAAAGCCATAATTATTCAATCCGATGATAATACTATCAGTTTGATTATTATCTTTAACCCCTTCGATCAACGTTTGCGTCTGCCGGGAACTTAATCCTAATCCCTGAGCACGTTCCGGATCTTGAATCAATAAGTTTAAGGCATCATCGCCTAAGATTTTAACAATTCGCTCAGCTGACTTTTTCCCAATTCCTGGAAATTTATCACTTGAAAAATAATGAACAAGTCCTTCCGTTGTATCCGGAACATCGACTTCATACGTTTCCGCCTTAAATTGCTTACCGTAACGCGGATGATCGACAACATGGCCAATAAACCGGTATTCGTTTTCTTCCTGCAGATTTGCAAAGTCGCCCGTTACCGTGATCGTATGCTCTTTCCAATCAAAATTCGTTTCTTTCACACTAATTAAAATTACCTTGTAGAAACTATCATTGCTTTGGAAGAAAACACTTTTGACTCGTCCCTTAACAAATTGCTGTTCATTTTGAATTAACTCTTGTTGGGTATTATTCATCATCTTGATCCTTTGATTGAATTGCGCGTTGAACATCGCTTAATCGTTCTTGCATCCGATCATAATAATCGTGGTCAAGTTGCTTGACCTTATCAAAATATTGCTCGGCAGCTTCGGGACTCTCCTGGGTAAACTTAATCACTCCTACTTGAAAAAGCGAGCGTAAATCAGTCTCGTCCATTTGAAGCACCTGTTGATAAAAATCTTCTGCCTGATCAAACTTTCCCAATGCTAAGAAACAGTCGGCTAATAAGCGCTTAGGCTCTTTATCTTGTAGCATTTCATCACTGGCTGTTAACGCAAAAACCATTGCTTGCTGGTACTTTTGCTGTGCATAGTTTGCCTGACCGATCATTAAGTATGCTTCCGCCTTTAACTTGCGATCCGTAACCTTTTGAAACTCTTGAATCGCTTCATCGTATAGGCCTGCTGAATAAAAAACATTGCCAAGACCGTAAGTTAGCAGGTCAACTTTTGCTGGTTTATCGCTGAAAATGTTGATTGCCCGCTTAAAAAGTTCTTCTGCTTGGGGAAAACTTTGCATTTCAGTCAAAATTGTTCCCAGTTGGTAATAATTATCCACATTATATGGATCGTGATCAATTGCTTGAACTAACTTATGGGTAGCTTTTTCAGCTTCTTGCGTTTTTTTATCTTCTTTTGTCATCTTCTCATTCCTTAAATAATGTCGGTCGAATCTAATTTCCGTTTTAAATAATCGGTTTTATTCCATGCAATGCATTTAAAATGCTGTCCGTCCGTAGTTTTTAAAATAGTTGTACTTGTATTTGCCAACCCGCCGCGTTCGCGAATCTTCGCTAACGGAACGCCTAACAAATGCCGGGTTTCTGCTCCCAGTGCAGCCCCATGGCTAACAACCAAAATATTGTCTTCCGGGTAACGTTGATAAATTGCTTGGATCTTCGGGGTCATTCGCTTAAATAAGGCTTCATACGATTCACCGCCAATTGCAGCCGGATCATATTTATCTGGATGATAACGGAAATTTTCAACCATTTCTGGATACTGCTTTTCGGCATCCACAAACTTCATTTTTTCCAATTTCCCTAAATTAAATTCCATAAATGCCGGGTCTGCTTCAATTTTTAATCCAGGTTGATCAAGATTCTTATTGATTTCTTGTGCCGTTGTCATCGTCCGCTTTAACGGACTGCAGTAAATCTTTGCAAACCGGATCTTCTTACTATTAAAATACGCAGCTAATTGCTTGATTTCTTCATAACTTTCTGGAAGAAGCGGTGAATCGCCATGTGATCCTTGATAACGTCCTTCCAAATTCCATTCCGTTTTCCCATGTCTTACAAAATAAAAAGTCGTCATTTCAATTTCCTCTTTAACATATTTAGTTTAATTATACATCAAAAAAATAGAGGCTGTGAGCTCACCCACGCCTCTATTCATAATCTGATTTTAATTAAACATATTGTAAAAGCTTTCCTTCTTGATATGCATGATCGATCGTTCCGCTTCCAAGGCATTCTTCACCGTCATACAAAACAACCTCTTGCCCTGGAGTAACTGCCCGGGCCGGATCATCAAATTCAACAATCATTGCTGTATGGTCATCGTTTAAGTGAACGGTGACGCCGCAGTCTTTTTGCCGGTAGCGGAATTTAGCCGTACAGTGGAAGTCATTTCCGTAATGATCGATTGGCGCAACAAAACTTAATTGGCTTGCATCAAGGCTGGTTGCATATAAGTGTTCGTTATGGTATCCCTGACCAACGTATAATGTATTCGTCTTAATGTCCTTGCCAACTACAAACCATGGTTCATTGCTTTTGCCATCGCCGCCGATTCCTAATCCGCGCCGCTGTCCGATCGTATAATTCATTAAACCATAGTGTTGTCCTTTAACTTCACCTTCAAAGGTCTTCATTACTCCCGGTTGAGCCGGTAAAAATTCACCTAAGAACTTACTGAAATTCCGTTCCCCGATAAAGCAAACGCCGGTTGAATCCTTTTTGTGAGCAGTAGCTAATCCAGCCTCTTCAGCGATCCGCCGAACTTCAGCCTTTTGCATCCCGCCGATTGGAAACATTGCCTTTTGCAAATGCTTTTGGGTCAACTGACTTAAAAAGTAAGTCTGGTCCTTATTCGGATCCGCACCGCGAAGCATGTGCACAATTCCGTCTTCATCCCGCCGAATTTGAGCATAGTGGCCCATTGCAATGTAATCAGCATCCAGTTCCATTGCATAATCTAAAAATGCTTTGAACTTAACTTCCTTGTTACATAAAACATCGGGATTCGGTGTCCGCCCGCGTTTATACTCATCAAGGAAATATGAGAAAACGTTGTCCCAGTATTCCTTTTCAAAGTTAACGGAATAATATGGAATCCCAATTTCAGCGGCGACCTTGGCAACGTCTTGATAATCTTCCGTTACCGTGCAGACTCCGCTGTCATTTTTTTCATCCCAGTTTTTCATAAAAACGCCAACGACATCGTAGCCCTGTTGTTTAAGCAAGTACGCTGAAACTGATGAATCAACGCCCCCGCTCATCCCAACAACGACGCGTGTCTTGCTGTTATCTTTCATAAACTCACCATCATTTCATTTAGATTCTGAATCATCAACGATTTGAAGGTCGTTTTGTCCAGTAATGTTAATTATAAACGCGAAAAGCCTCCCATTGCAAGGAGACTTTCTTACTTTTGATAAGCAGATTACGCTTTTTCAATAATTTGACGTTCAATTAAATTATCAAGAATGAAGTTTAATTGTTCCAAGTGAGTATCAACGTCTTTTCCCTTGTGAACATCAACTTCACGCATTCCGTTAGCCGTCAGCGTTGCCATCTTGAACTTTTTCAAGTCAGCTTCGACGGTCATTTTAAACTTAAATCCTTGATTATATGGTGAATTTGGATCCAATGACCGTTCTAATTCAAATTTACCGGTCTTGGTTTCCATAAAACCAACATCGCGCAATGAATATTTTTTGATTTCCGGTGATAACCGATATTTTTGATTGTCACCCTTGATTTGATTTACTTCTGTAAAAGCCATTGAACTTCCTCCTATTTCTTTAAAAATCGATTGATGATTTTGACAATTTGGTCAACTGTCCGATCGATTTCCTCAGCGGTATTTTCCATTCCAAAGCTGAACCGAATTGATTCGCGAATTCGCGGTGAATCTGAACCATACATTGCTTTCAAAACATGCGATGGTTCAAGCGAACCGGCCGTACATGCTGAACCCGCAGCAACTGCAATCCCATTGAGATCCAAATTTGTAATAAAGGCGTCATTCGGAATTCCCTTAAACCAGATGTTCAAAACATGCGGTAATTCGCCTTCGTTCATTTTACCATTAATTTCAAAATCAATGTTGTTCGCTTTCAGTCCGTCAGTCAATTGTTTCTTAAAGCCATAATACCGATCACGACGCCGCTGCTTTTCTTCAGAATTATCAATTTCAACTGCTTTAGCAAAACCGGCAATTGCCGGAACATTTTCAGTTCCAGCCCGGCGCGTGAGTTCTTGGTCGCCGCCTTTAATATATGAATCAAATTTGATTCCGTCACGTTGATACAAAAATCCCAGGAATTTAGGCCCATTTAATTTATGCGCAGACGTTGACAACAAGTCAATGTGATCAGCTTGAACATCAATATCCAAAAGGCCATATGCTTGAACAGCATCCGTGTGGAACCATGCATTCGAATCTGCAACGATTTCACCGATCTCATGAATCGGCATTTTGCTGCCGACTTCATTATTTCCGGTCATTACTGAAACTAAAATCGTATCATCGCGTAATTCCTTCTTTAAATCGGCAAGACTGATTTCCCCGTTTTGATCGACTGGCAGGTACGTAACTTCAAATCCTTGAGTTTCAAGATACTGCATCGGCTTCAAAACCGCTTCGTGTTCAACCGCAGTTGTGATAATATGCCGGCCTTCGTTTTGCCTTTTCATCGCTGTTTGAATAATTGCAGTGTTATCACTTTCTGTTCCGCCACTTGTAAAAATAATTTCATTATCAAGTTGCGCGTTGATCGATTGGGCAATTACATGGCGACTCCGGTCCAAAATTGACCGGGCTTCTCTCCCCCATGAATTGACCGCTGACGCATTGCCGAAATTATTTTGCATTGCATTCGCAATAACCTTAACAACTTCCGGATCCATCGGCGTGGTTGCCGCATTATCTAAATAAATCCTTTCCATTTTTATGCCTCTTCTGATAATAAAGTTAAAATCATTTTTGCAGACCGTTTTCCGGCATCAATTACGAATTCGTCAAATGATTGGCTTGCTTCTTCATCACCAACATCTGACATTGCTCGAATAACCAAGTATGGAATGTTAAATTCATGGGCAACTTGACCAACGGCTGCCCCTTCCATTTCACTGCAAAGCGCATTCGGGAAAATACTCTTGATTTGCCTGATCTTGGCAGTTGAATTGATAAATTGATCCCCTGTAACGATCAATCCTTCCCGGACTGGCAAACCGTTTTCTTCTGCAGCTTTTTTGACTGCTGCGCGAAGGTGGGCATCCGCTTCAAAAATTTGCGGTTGGCCAGGCATTTGGCCCATTTTGTAACCGAAAGCTGTTGAATCTGCATCGTGATATGCTGTCCCAGTTGAAAGGACCACGTCGCCAACGTGCATTCCATCACCGATTCCGCCAGCCGAACCAGAATTGATAATGCAGTCAACTTGGAAATTATTTGCCAAAAATGCAGTATTGACTGCTGCTTGAACCTTACCAATTCCTGATTGAACAAGGACGACTTCATGCCCGTTGATCGTTCCAGTGTAATACTTCATGTCAGCAATTGATTGTTCCTGTTTATTTGCTAACTTTTCAACCAACGTTTTAATTTCTTCTTCCATTGCACAAATAATTCCGTATTTCATTGTTTCCTCCTAAAAATTAACAAATCGCATAATCAAATACGTAATAATGATCAATCCGATTAAAATCCAAATTACTTTATTTAGCTTTTTACCTAATAATTGAGCTTTGCGTTCATTTTCCTCATCTTGATCCCGTCTTTTTTGTTCTGAACGTGACAAAACTTCATTGTCATTCGCAACAATTTTTTGAGAACGTTGCGGGTGACGAAAACGCTCCAGAAAAGAATTGCTTTTTTCATCCGCCGCTTGATGCCGCCGCAACTTTTCTTCTTCTGGTTCATCAGTAAAACTTGGCGTCTTACTTCTTCTTAATGGTTCATCTAAGCCATCATTTTCCTGATCATAAAAATGACGTCCTTCGTTATCCAAGCTCATTGACCTACCCCATCATTTGCCAAAACATAACGGCCATCATTGTTTTCGCATCACAAATTTCACCACGGCTAATTGCCTCCTGAACTTCCTTCGGCGATAATTCGACTAATTCAAGAAATTCATCGTCATCCTGCGGTAATTCATCCTTAACCGTCTTTAATCCCACTGCATGGTATAAATACATCAATTCATCAGCAAACCCCGGTGAGGTGTAAAATTTCGTAACTAATTCAAACTGATCAGCTGCAAACCGCGTCTCTTCGTTCAATTCACGTCGAGCTGTTTTT
>DWVG01000064.1 GCA_019120355.1 Candidatus Ligilactobacillus faecavium | reverse complement strand
ATTGGAATCGGCTTATTGATTTTGATTACATGGCTTGCTACTCGTGGCTTTGATAAGATTGAAAAGGTTGCATCAGCCAGTGGGGCAGTTATCATTGGAATTTCCGGATTATTTATTGTTGCAAGTATTTTGATGCTGATCTTGAATCATGGTCATTTGGCCCAACCAATGTCAGCTCACGCAATCGTTTCATCACCGAACCCGCAATTTAAGTCACCGATTGCCATTCTTTCATTCTTCGTATACGCCGTCTTTGCGTATGCTGGAATGGAAACGATGGGCGGAACGATCGACCGCGTTGACAAGCCGGAACGTAACTTTCCAAAGGGAATTATTCTTGCTGGAATTGGAATGATCTTGATTTACGCTTTAGGGATCTTTCTTTGGGGAGTAACTGCTAACTGGCACAAGGTATTAGGAACCGATTCAACTAACCTTGGAAATATCACTTTGGTTTTGATGCAGAATTTAGGTTATACGATTGGACGCGAGGTTCTTCATTTACCGTTTCACCAAGCATTGATCATGGGTCAATGGACAGATCGTCTGATTGGGTTCGAAGAAATGATGTCAGTCTTTGGTTCAATGACAGTTTTGATTTACTCACCATTAAAGACGATTCTACTTGGTTCACCAAAACGCTTATGGCCGGAAAAGCTTACGAAGTTGAACAGCCGCAAGATGCCGGCATTCGCAATGTGGATGCAAGCCATTGTAATGGGAATTATCATTTTTGGCGTTTCATTCGGGGGCAAGAATGCGCAACAATTCTACACTGTTTTAACGGATATGAATAACATTACTTCATCAGTTCCGTATTTGTTCTTAATTCTTGCATTTCCGTTCTTCAAGCGGATCAAGAACCTAAACCGTTCATTCGAAGTTTACAAGAACCGGAAATTGACGAATACGATTTGTGTTGTTAGTTGGATCACCATTTTCTTTGGAATTGTCTTTACAATTATTCAACCTGTATTGCAACATGATGCATATACTGCTTTCTGGACAGCATTTGGACCAGTCTTCTTTGCGCTTGTTGGGGGGATCTTCTACCGGCATGCAAGTCGTAATACCGAACCGGTTGTTGAAAAAGAATTAAATTAATTGAAGATTGAATGGAGGTCGCCCAATGAGGCGATTTTCTTTTATATTTTAAAAAATTGGATTTCATGTAACAAAAGGTAACATAGAATCTGGATTTTATTTCTTTTTATGATATAATACACTCGTTATTAATTTATTTGGAGGGAAAGTTGATGGCAAAAAAATCCAGTAAAGTTGCACGCGGAATCATCATTGCAGCTGCGGCTTCAATGATGTGGGGAATTTCAGGAACGTGTCTCCAGTTTATTTCACAAAATCAAAATATCCCTGAAAATTGGTTTTTATCAGCGCGGACTCTTGGTGCAGGACTTATCTTGTTATTGATCAGTTTGATTATGTATCGCGGAAAAGTCTTTCATGTTTTCAAATCATGGAAGAATATCGGTTGGCTGTTTGCATACGCGATTCTTGGATTGATGGCAAATCTTTTTACTTTTTATAAATCAATTCAATTTGGCGGCAATGCCGAAGCAGCAACTATTTTACAATACTTAAGTCCGCTGTTTATTGTTTTAGGAACAGTGATTTTCAGACGGCAAATGCCTTATAAATCAGATGTATTTGCATTTATCATTGCGTTGATCGGCGTTTTCCTTGCATTAACTAAAGGTGATTTTTCACAACTTTCGATTTCAACAAGTTCTTTGCTGTGGGGGTTAGGTTCAGGATTAACAGCCGCATTCTACGTTGTTTTGCCACGGAATATTGTTAAAGATCCTGATAATCCACCATTGGTTGTTCTTGGATGGGGAACTTTAATTGCTGGATTCTTTTTTAATTTGCATCAACCGGTTTGGATCGGAACGCCAAAGATTACGGGAACATTGATTGCTTCAATGTTAACGGTTATTTTCCTCGGCACGATTATCCCATTCGGTTTGTTATTATATGCAACGCATTATGCTCCATCAGACGTTATCAGTATTATGGATGCGGTCCAACCAATCACAACTTCAATTTTAAGTATTATTTTCTTTAAGATGGGAATGAATTGGGTCGAAGTTGTTGGAATCGTATTAGTAATTATTGGCGTTTACATTTTACAACGTGGACGAAAAAATATTGAAAATTCCGAAGAAAATTTTCGGGCTGATATATAAAAATTAATAAATATTGAAAACTTTGTAAATCCAGCACTTCTTACTGATTTTAAGAATTCGAATGTGATACAATTTACTTAGAATAAGTTTAGTAAGAGGTGGGCGATCAATATGGAATTAAGTCAAATTTTACAGAAATCAATTTCACAAATCGCTCTTTCAGGACAAGGAGTAAAGTCGTATATCATCCCGCAAATTCCACGGCGATTGCTGACACGGGCATGGCGGACTTTTTGCCCGCAAGAGAAAAGAAATTCAATTCTTGCATTAATTGATACGTCATTTTTCCAAAATGGGAAAGAAGGATTTGTTTTTACTCAAAATGCGTTGTACATTCGAGAAGCAATGCATCGAGTAAAAGTTTTTCCTTATGATCGGATCAATGCAATTATTTATTTTCAAGCGCTTTCAACGTATTCAGGAAAGCATAGCATTTCAATGGAAATCGATAGCAAGGATTACGATTATGAAATCAGCAATGTATTGTTAAAAGGAATCAATACTGATTTATTTAACCAAATGTTGCAACGGATCGTTTCCTTATATCGGCCGGATGAGCGGCATGAAATTGAAGAAGAGTTGGAAGATAGTGAAACGCAGATTGCACATCCTGAGAAGTTTAAACCCCATAAGTTTAAAGATGGCGATCCGCAGATTTATCAGAAATAAAAAGACTGAGATTTCAAGATCTCAGTCTTTTTAATTACTCATTTTCGTTTTTAGTTGATTAACTTTTTCCTCAGTCGGAGTAACATACAATGTTTTTTGACCCTCATAGATTACAAATCCGGGTTTGGCCCCGTTCGGTTTGCGAATTCGACGGACTTGAACATAGTCGACCGGAACATTTGCAGAATTCCGTGATTTTGAAAAGTATGCCGCTAATTCAGCCGCTTCGACCAACGTTTCATCGCTAGGGTGGCTGCTTTCAACAATTACGTGTGATCCTGGAATGTTTTTTACGTGCAGCCAATAATCATTTTTAGAAGCGCTATGTAAGGTCAGCTTTTCATTTTGAAGATTATTTTTACCGACTTTGATCCGCGTTCCGTCACTTGCCCAAAATGTTTCCGGTTGATTAATCTTAACCCGGCGCTTATTTTTCTTATGATGATTATTTTTCCGTAAGTACCCGCCGTTTTCAAGTTCAATTTGAATATCGGTTAGATCTTGCGGTTCAGCAAGTTCGATTTGGGTTTGAATCTCTTCAAAGTAATCAATTTCATCTTTAGTCAGCTTAATTTGTTCTTTTAAATATGAAATTGCATTTTTAAGTTTCTGATACTTTTTAAAGTATTTTTGCGCATTTTGGGAAGGCCCGATTTGATTAGATAATGTAATTTTCAACGGCTTTTCATTGTCATAGAAATTCGGCAATGTGATTTCAGTCATTCCACGTTTAACCTGATATAAATATGTTGTCAGCAATTCACCCTTTACCCGGTATTCATCGGCGTGCTGGGTATTGGCGAATTCTTTTTGCAACTTTTTCAGCTTGTTGCGGTTCTTTTTTAATTCTTGGTTTACAACGTGAATTAGCAGGGCACCTTGTTGCCGGACCCGATCACGGGTTGCTTTTTCGCGGTAAAAGTGATCAAGCAGTGCACTTAAGGAACCAAACTGCGCGCTCATATCTTGAATGTCATTTCCTAAATTGGTAAACGTAAAGTCAAGTCGTTTTCCGGTGGTTAAACTTGGAGTTGGATCATCGGCTGCTTTAAGAAAAGCTGTTAAATGTTTCGCATCACTTTGACCGTCATTTTGATGAAAAACATCGGCAAGTTGAAGGGCACTAACTTTACCAAACCCTTGAAATTCTTTTTGAATATTTTGTGCAAGAACTTCGCGATTGGGAAATTGTTGGCCAAGGACAATCAATTGCTGAGAATTTTCGATGGCAAACGGATCAAGTTTCTCCTGTTTCGGTGGTTGTCGGTAATTCGCACCCGGAAGCAATGTCCGGTACCGATTTTGATCCATTCCAACGTGTTTAATGGTATCAATGATCGTTTGGGTTTGCTGATTGATCAAAATGACATTACTATACCGGTTCATGATTTCAATTGAAAGCAAAAGCGGTAACCGGTCGCCAATTTCATTACGAGTTTCAAAACTAAAGTAAACGACGCGATCATTTTCCAACTGTTGAATGTCAGTTAGCTTAGCGTTTTCAAGATATTTGCGCAGCATCATTGTAAATTTAGTCGGAACGGCCGGATTTTTATATGGAATTTGGGTAATTTGCATCCGGGCATAGTTGGGGTGAGCTGATAAAAGCAACGGGTAGTTTTTGCGATTCGACCGAATTGTTAAAATCACTTCGTTGGGGTATGGTTGCGAGATTTTCATTACGCGACCATTGAGGAGTTTTTCGCGAAGTTCACTAACCATTGCGTGGGTAAACATTCCGTCAAATGCCATGAATCTCATCCTTTCAAAATTAATAATATGCTATTTATTATTGTAAAGTTCTCATGAAAAAAAGCAAAGAAAAATCCACAAATTGCTTTAAGAGCCTTGAAAAATATTTACAAAGATTGTATTATGCAATAAGGTACGAAAGAAGGGGTGATTTTCTTTTTGAAAGAACCATTAGACAATTTGCTTGATTTACAACGCGAATATCAACGGTTTGTTCAAAAAATGGCAAAGAATAATCAACTGACCATTGCCGAATGGCAGCTTCTTCAACGGATCGCTGACGGGAAAAATTCGCAAGAATTGCTTGCAGAAGATTTGCGGCTTGATACTTCAACGCTGAGTCGTCAACTGAGTAAACTAACAACCAAGGCATTTGTTAAGATCAGTAAGGTTGCAAATCAAAACAACGTTAAAACCCGGAAAAGCTATCAATACCATCTCAGTGAAATTGGTCAACGTGTTCTTTCACAAATGAATACGGATTTTAAAGAATTTGGACAAAAAGTATTTGCGCAGTGGACTGGCGAAGAGAAGAATTTTTTAAAGATTTTAATCAATCGTCTGACTCAAAGTATGCGTCAAGTAACATTAGATTAATTGATAAAGTAGGTGTAGTTTTATGAAAACTGCTGTTGTAACCGACAGTACAGCAAATTTAGATCAAGAAACGATTGATAAGTACGGAATTAAAGTTGTTCCGATCCCTTACATTATTGATGGAACCGAATATCAAGACGGTGTTGATCTTACCCGTCCTGAATTCTATGAAAAAATGCGGAATGCAAAGGATTTTCCGACAACATCGCAACCGCCAGTTGGTGAAATGATTAACTTGTATAATCAATTAGCTGATGAAGGTTACGATGCAGTTATCAGCATTCACATTGCAGGAACGATCTCCGGTTTGATGACGACCTTGAATAACTTAAAAGGTCAACTTGACAATATCAAACTTTACCCGATCGACTCATCAATTACTGAAGTTCCAATGGGATGGATGGTTAAGTTAGCTGCACGGATGGCGGCTCAAAATGAAGATGCTGAAAAAATCGTTGCCGCTGTTGAACAACTCAAAAAACAATATGACGCGGTGTTTGTTGTCGACGATTTGAAAAACTTGGCGCATGGTGGCCGGTTATCAAACGCGTCAGCATTTATCGGAACCGTTTTAAAAATTAAACCGTTACTTCACTTTGATAAAGAAAGTGACAAGATCGTTGCCTTTGAAAAGGTTCGCTCATTGAAAAAGGCGATGAAGCGGGCGCAAGAAATTATTAAGGAAGAAACGGACAAGGCAGACTATCCGTTCCGCTTACTAGTGATTCATGCTAATAATGAAAAACGCGGTCAAGAATGGGCTAAGGAAGTCCAGGAAGCCTTCCCAGGAATTCCCGTTTCACTTGATGAATTTGACCCAGTGATTGCGGTCCACCTTGGTGAAGGGGCATTGGCATTAGGATTTATTCGTGACATTGAAAAAGACTAAATTTTAAGCCAAATTCATCACTTTCTTTTCAATTTTGTGAGAGAATATAACATATAAAGGATAGATTATATATTAATTGAAAGATGATGATTAAATGCGAGTTCAATTAGGATTAAAAGGGAGCACCGATGACAGCCAATATCGGGATCGGTTGCAATATCATCCGGATGTTTTCGAGTTTTTTACCCAAGAAGACGACTTTACGACTGATGGATTGCAAAAGTTACGGTATGCGATTCAAGCAGTCCAAAACGAAGCAACGAGTAAAATTGTGTTGCATCAACCGATGCGGTATCAAAAAACAATTTTTACGGAATTGATTGCACCGGAAAGTCGCTGTCCGGGTCTTTATAAATTCGTCGAACAAAGTACGATCGATTTGTTACAGGTTGCATATGATTTTGACGTTCAAGTATTGATCCACGGTGCGTATTTACGGCAAACTCCTAAATACATTGCAATGTATCCGTCATTTGATGCTGCTCAAGATGCGGCTTTCAAGCGGATGGATCGGTTCAATGAAATGGGCGGTAATCACATCATGTTTGAAAACAGTATTTCACCCATTTTTTATTATGGTGATCCGCAGTTTGAAGATCGAATTTTAGCTCATGGGTACCGATTGGCATTCGATACTTCGCACTGTTTTATTGCTGAGCATGGGAGTAACGATAAGCTGGTTGCTTCAATCAAACATTTAATGGATGCAACAGTCCATTATCACCTCGTTGATTCAATGGGGGAGCACCATGACAGTTTGGTTCTTGGAACTGGGAAGATCGACTGGCGGCGGATTTTACCGCTCCTGAATGAAAATTCAAAGGCAACAAGCATTTATGAAATCAATTTGGCTGATCCAACTGATGCAAAAGAACAGATGGAAAGCCATCGTTATTTAGTTGAATTAGCCAAAATATTAACTGATTAAATAAAGAAGAGGTAAGATTTTGGCAAAGATCTTAAACGTTCTGATTGGGACGATTGGAATTTTATATATCTGCGGACAAGTTACCTATTACGGCA
The DNA here is from genome assembly GCA_019120355.1 of Candidatus Ligilactobacillus faecavium. GTDB lineage: Bacteria > Bacillota > Bacilli > Lactobacillales > Lactobacillaceae > Ligilactobacillus > Ligilactobacillus faecavium. The sequence goes on along the minus strand of DWVG01000064.1, from coordinate 7,672 downwards.
TTGTCCAGCTGCTAAGTGCAATGGGATATATTCATGCGGCGACAGCTGCAGATAGTCATAAAATTATTTGGGATTGGGTAATTTTTATGGCGTTCTTATTAGTAATTTTTGGATGCGTGGCGTTAGTGGCAAACTTTATTAAATTTCAAACACCGCACTTTGGATTGCGGTTGATCTTTAACATTATTTGTATTTTTATGCCATTTCTCCATATTAAAAATCACTTAACAATTCTTTTTGAGGGTGTATTTTTAATTTTGTTTGGGGTATACTTAGCTACAATAAAGAAATCTAAATTAATTAATAATAAAAATTAATTTGAAACGATAGGGGCTAATAGTTGTGTCATCATTTTTTAAAAACGTTGTTGCTCCAATTTTAACAGGGATAGCAATCGCAGCGTTCGTCGTAACTTTTGTATTTCGAATCGTAAAGGTTGATGGAACTTCCATGTATCCCAATCTTCAAAATAACGAGCACGTAATGGTGTGGAAGTTAGGCAAGGTGCGGGAAGATTCCGTAGTTGTTTTTGACGCTTACGGCGTTGATAAAAACAATCCGAACGTCCAGAAGAATACCAAGTACGTTAAGCGGGTAATTGGAATGCCTGGCGACAAGATCGAATACAAAAACAACGGTGACTTATATGTTAACGGTAAGTACCAACCACAAAACTACATTACCAAACAACAACGCACAAGCGGAACATTAACATTGCTTTTACCAGAGGCAAAAGGCGTTACATTAGGAACCGGTAAGACATTTACCGTTCCGAAAAATTGCTACTTTGTTCTTGGTGATAATCGGGCTGATTCAAACGATAGCCGGTATTATGGTTTTGTTCCAAAAGATAAGATCGTTGGAATCGCCAAAGCACCGTTTTGGAACAGTAAACATAAGCTGATTAATGATTATTATCCAGCAACAAATTAGAAGTGAAGAGACTGCGACTTCGGTCACGGTCTCTTATTTTATTATCATGAGCGAATGCGGTTACATTATGATGGTAACGGCGTTTATCATGAGTTCCTTTTCGATGATTTTCCTGATATAATTTATTCATACTCTAATGATTGGATGTGAGGATAATGAAGCCTGAAAAAATTATTCTTGATTGTGATCCCGGACATGATGATGCTTTAGCGTTAACGATGGCAATTGCGAGTGAGCAGATCGAATTATTGGGAGTGACCACGTCTGCTGGTAATCAAACGTCTGATAAAACGTTAAATAATGCATTAAGGATGTTAACTTTACTTGGTGTAACAGATGTTCCAGTTGCTGGTGGAAATCACCGTCCGCTGATGCGAAATTTAAAGATTGCCGATTACGTTCACGGTGAAACCGGTTTGGATGGTGCAGATCTTCCAGAACCGGCTTTTGAACCGGTTGATCAACCGGCAGTTGAATTGATTGCGGATATTTTGCGTTCACAAGCGGAACCAATCACGCTAGTTGTAACTGGACCAATGACTAATATTGCTTTATTTTTAAGAATTCATCCTGAATTAGAAAATAAAATTAAACAAATTGTTTTCATGGGCGGTGCAGCCGGCCAAGGAAATGTTGAGCCGACAACGGAATTTAATATGGCGGTTGATCCCGAAGCCGCTAAAATTGTTATCAATGAAGGAATCCCGTTAGTGATGGCAGGATTGAATGTTACGCTAAAAGCTCAGATTTGTTCCGATGATCTTGAAAAAATTCGGAAGATTAATAATCGGGTTGCTCAAGCAATTACGGGGCAGATGGAATTTTATGGAAAATGGTATGGACAAGCCGAATTTGGACTCGCAGGAACGCCCGTCCATGATCCATGTACGATTGCTTATTTATTGAAACCGGAAATTTTTGAAACCCATACAGCCTATCTTGATGTTGAAACTCAGGGACAATTGACTGCAGGTGAGACAGTCGTTGATTTCACTGGATTAATGAATCAAAAACCGAATGCGAAAATCTTAATGGATCTTGATCGCCAAATGTTTGTTGATTTAATTATTAGTTTACTTCATCGATTTGACTAAAAGAAAAGGATCGCTTTAAAGCGATCCTTTTTGAATACCTTCATGCATTCTTTTTACTATTTCCCATCTTGAAACTAATCAAGACAATCAGCAGGTTGATTGCAGCTAAAATTGCAGTCATTACAAACACGTCTGGATATGAAAAATGACCCGCAATTATAGAACCAAGCATTGGACCAATGATACTTCCAATTGCTTGGAAAGACTGCATGTAACTGAAGACCCGGCTGACAACTGCATCAGGAGCATTGTTCATTAAAACGGTTTGAGCAAGCGGAAGTAACGCTGCATCCGAAATTCCAATCAGGAACCGACAAATTCCTAATGTATAAACGTTGCCAACCCAACTCGTTGCGAAAAAGACGCATCCGGAGAAAATTAATCCCGCAACCAAAACTTTTCGGGCTCCAATTCGGTCACCGAGGTCACCTAACCGATGAGCGGCTAAAATGGTTGCAAATCCGGGAAGGGCGGTGATGATTCCGCTGACAACGGATACGCTGCCGTGATCATGTAACAGTTGGCGAACAAACAGACTGATAACTGGGTTGATTGACTTGGTAACAGCGTTTACCAGCATTGCAGTGATGAACATCGCAATGACGATTGGTAAACTGTTGACTTGGGCCAATGCTGATTTTTCTTTTCGGGAAGCGTTTTTGGAAACTTCATGTGGCGTAAATTCTTCCTTGACAAATACAAGGGCTAAAATTCCGGCAATGAACATAATGATTCCGAAAAGGTAGAAGGTCATCCGGTAGCCCCACACACCGGCAATCATCCCACCAATGATCGGACCGATCAGTTGACCGCCAACCCGTCCAGTCGTTAAGATTCCCATTGCTTTTCCACCCTGGTCAGATGGGACTTCGCTTGCGACTAAGGCTTGCGAATTACTGTTGTATCCTGAGAAACATCCATAAATGAACCGCCAAAAAATTAAAATCCAGATGTTATGCGCAAGGCCGCAAAGGAACCCTGTAATACACATTCCAAATGCTGACCGCAGAATCATCGGTTTGCGTCCAGTCCGATCAGCCAATTTTCCCCATAACGGCGAAACAATTGCCTGACTAACAAAGGCAACGGCATATGCCAACCCGGAATAGAAAGTCAACTGAACATTTGTAAAGTGCGCCATTTGACTGATAAATAGTGGCAAAAATGGCAAACTCATACTGAATCCAGTCCCGGAAACAAAATCCCCAAATGCTAAAACGTATAAGTTTTTGCGCCATTGAGGCATTTCCCTAATATTCAATTTGATCATCTTCCCAATCTCTAATAGTATACTTACTATTTAAAACTAAAATTTCAAAGATGTAAATACTAAAATAACTGACCGCTTATCGTTAAAAAGTGTCCGGTTAGCGAAAAAAGCTCAATTTAATTTTCAATTTCGGTATAGTAAGAATGAAATTATTACAGGAGGGAATTGAGATGAAATTAATTGAAACTCAGAAGTTGACTAAAAAATTTGGAACATTTACTGCTGTTCAAGATTTGGCCATTAAAGTCTATTCAGGAGAGTTAACTGCTTATCTTGGAAGTAATGGTGCAGGAAAATCAACGACGATTGCGATGTTAATTGATAATTTGAAGCCAACATCGGGAAAAATTATTTGGCGTGATAATTTAAAAATCGGGGTTGTTTTTCAAAATAGCATTTTAGATCACGAGTTAACGGTTAAACAAAATCTTCAAATCAGGGCAGCACTTGAAAACCAAGTTACGTTAAAACGGGTAAATGAAATTATGCAGAAAACTGGAATCGATCAGTTTGCCAATCGAAAATACGGGGAACTTTCTGGAGGGATGAAACGGAAAGTTGATATTGCACGGGCATTATTAAACCAACCAGATGTACTTTTTTTGGATGAGCCAACGACCGGACTAGACGTAACGGCCCGAAAAGAAATTTGGCAACTGATTAATGAATTAAAGGAAAAACAAAAATTAGCGGTCTTCTTAACAACGCATTACCTTGAAGAAGCTGAAAATGCGGATAATGTATATATTTTAAATCACGGGCGGATTGTTGAACATGGTTCGGCAGCTGAATTAAAGCAAAAGTATTCGCAGATCAATCTTCGGGTTAAGTTTAAAAATAAAATTGCTCAATCGTTATTTTCAAAGTTGGTTTTGAAACATGATTTTTACGAATATCAACGTTCAGATGCTCAAGAAGCAATTCAATTTTTAAATCAGTATAAGGATCAAATTGATTATTTTGAATACTTGCCGGTTGAGATGACGGACGTGTTTATGAAGCTGATTAAGGAGGAAGCGTAAATGCTCGCAATTATTAAACGCAATATTTTAATTTATTTTCGGAAATTTTCAAACATCATGTTTTCGCTGTTAGGATCAATGATTTTCTTTTTCATTTATATCCTATTTTTACGAAAAAATATTTTAAGTTCACTTCATCAGATTGCAGCTGCCGGAAAGGTGCTGGATATGTGGATGCTTGGTGCGTTATTGACGATTACAGCAATGACGACTGCTTTAAATGTGATGGGTCAATTGGTTACAGATAAAAATAATAATAAATTTTTAGATTTTAAAATCAGTGTTGCATCACCGCTAAAATTACTTTTAGGATATTTTGGAGCGGCCATGCTTGTTTCAGTTGGAATGCAGTTTCTGGTCTTTGGAATTGTTTGGGGATATTTTTTAACTTACGAAAGTTTGCAACTAACAACAGCGATGGTTATTCGTTTAATCGTAATTGGAATTGAAAGCTCATTCTGCGCAACAGGGATTGCATGTCTTGTTTGTGCATTTATCAAGAATGAGACGGCCTTGAGAGCAGTTAATACTATTTTTGGTTCTGGATTTGGATTTTTGATTGGCGGATATTTTCCAATTGGTGAAATGTCAACGACGGCGCAACATGTGATCAAAGCATTTCCGCTTACATATTCGGTTGCTCAAAACCGTCGAATTTTAATGGGACATTTATTAAATTCAATGATTAAACCTGTTCGAATACCAATGGAAAAGTATTTCGGAATTAATTTAACAATCCAAGGTTCGCAAGTTAGTTCAGAAATGATAACATTGATTTTAATTGGAACAGGAATTGTTTTGATTCTCTTAATTGCATTAATTAGTCGCAAAATGATTGAAGTTACAATGGCGGAGCGAGGCTAAATGAAATATCAATTTAAACCAGATTTAACGGTTAATGAAACTAACGTTTTAATTACAGCTCAGACGAAGAATGATGAAGTTGATGAAATTGAACGGGCGTTAGAAAAGATTCAAAAAGAGGGACAAACGGTTACTATTAACGTGCATCAGGCGTTTTACCGGATCCATTATAATGAAATCGTCTTTGTTGATGTTTGGGGCGATTATACAACCATTCATTTATTAGACCGAGAGTTTAAAATTCATCAACCGCTTCGGAAAATTGAAGAACAACTTCAAGATGAACGATTCGTCCGCGGATCCCGCAGTTTGATTTTAAACTTAGATTTTGTCGAAAAATTTCGAAGCAGTTTTTCAGGAACTTACTTAGCTGAAATGATTAATCATCAAGAGGTTGCAATTTCACGGCGATACTGGAAAAAGGTTAAGGAAAGGGTGTTTCAAAAATGAGATGGTTAATTGAATTGCTTCAGCGAATGATTATTGGAATCGAAATTGGAATTACCTGCTATGTTTGGATCGGCGTTTCATGTTATTCATCGGTCAAGTTAACATTACCAATTGCGGCAGATATTTCTTTAATGGGGGCAGTGATTGGCGGAGCAACTTTTATTTTCCGAATTCCACGGATTAATTATTATTTTGCATTTCTAATGCATTATTTGATTGTTTTAATTGTTAATTGGATTGCCCTAAGTCCAATTTATAAGATGTATGGCATTAGTTATCGTTTTAATTTGCAAAATATTTTGTTTATTACGGTCATTTACTTCATTATTTGGTTAGTAATTCGTTTCATGCAAATTAATGACGTTCAACGCGTTAACCGCCGTTTAAAGCAGCGGCAAAAGAAAGATCATTAAGAGTTCAGCATTGATGGACAAATTCGTTTCACCGGCACCGATTTTCATTCGTGATAGAATGGAATGTGAAGGTGATTTTAATGGAAAACGTCTCAATGAAGGAAAAACTGAGTGTCATTAGCGGAAGCTGTCTTGGGTTCATTGGAATTTTGATTGGAACCTCTTTGGTAGTTACTTTTCCAACGTTAATTCATGAATTTAATACACGCTTGGCGGTCGTTCAATGGCTAGCCTCCGGATATTATTTAGTTGCAACGATTACAATGAGTACGACAGCTTATTTAATGAAGCATTTTCCGCTTCGACGAATTTTTATGTTAGCGGCATTGGCTTTTATTCCTGGATGTTTGATCAGTGCATCCGCCCAATCAATTGGAATGCTGTTGATTGGATGCATGATCAACGCATTTGCAACGGGAATTGCGACGCCGTTGATGTATCAAATTGTTTTCCATTCAATTCCGCAAGATCAATTTGGCAAATACAACGGAATCGTGACGATGATCAAGTCATTTGGTCCGGCATTTGGTCCAACATACGGCGGATTGCTCACATATTTAATTTCATGGTGGATGATCTTTATTATTGTGTTGCCCCTTTTGGTGGTCGCTTTGGGAGTGGGAATGTATTCACTTAAAAAGGAAAAGGTTGAAACAGTTTCAACGCCTTTTGACTATCTTGGATTGATTTTATTTGGAGCAACGGTTATTACGTTTAGCTTGGTAATCAGTAATCTTGGAACACAAATTCATCATCCGGAATCACTGATTGGACTTTTAATTGGCAGTATTGTTCTTTTGGGAGCGTTCATCTATGAAAATCAGCATTCAAAACGGAAATATCTGAGTTTTCGAATCGTCAAAAATCAGGTCGTTTGTTTTCGGCTGATTTCATTTTTCAGCTTGCAGTTTATGAATTTGAGTTTGGTATTTATCTTACCGCTTTATGCCGAAGAGGTTTTGCACTATAACTCGTTGATTACGGGAATGTTACTGCTTCCGGGAGCGGTAATCGGGGCATTATTATCGCCCGTTTCTGGGAAAATTTATGACAAAAAGGGTGCGTTCTTCACATTAACGCTTTCAAGCGGGTTCTTATTTGCGGGAGTTGCGCTTTATTTGATCAGTTTTAAATTGCTGACGGCATTTTTAATTGGGATGATCTACATTGTATTCCGGTTAGGTTATACGTTTGGGTTTGGCAATATCATGTCAGATGCCGGGAAATATGTCTCAGCCGCTGATCATTCGCTTGTTAGTTCAATTTTCAATACTTTCCAGCAATATTCAGGAACAATTGGAACCAGTCTGATGTCTTCGATCATTACAATTTTTGAAGGCTTAGGATTAAGTGAAGCCAGCGCAATTCTTACTGGTGGTCGCATTGGACTGATAATTTTAGTTATCATTGCCATTGCTTTGATTGGAATTACGGTTTATGTGCGTCAATTAGAAAAATAAAAACAAAAAAAGCTGAAATCTTGAATTTTAATAATCTGAAGTGCAAGACAAAAGTTAGACAAGATTAAATTATTAAGCTACCAAGGCGTGATTTCGGTATTCAACCGGAGTCATGCCTTTTGTTTTTAAAGTCGTTCTAACATTATTAAAATATTGAATATAATTT
>DWVG01000063.1 GCA_019120355.1 Candidatus Ligilactobacillus faecavium | reverse complement strand
CGCTACTTGTGATCTATGCAATTTACGGGTTAGTTAAAATTAAAACGAATCCGGAATACTGGATCAAGTTGCAACGGGTAACAACGGTCGTGATTATCCTTGAATTTCTTTTTGGATTTTCAGTGGAATATTTATTTAAAAATGTGATTTAACAAAAACAGGTTGAAACGATTGCTTCAACCTGTTTTTTTTCCTATTTTTGTTCTGGCAAACTTTCAATGATCAACGTTGCAGTTTCTTCAATCGATTTATGAGCAACGTTGATCACAAGGCACCCTAATTTACGATAAAGCTCGTTAGCAGCACTCAGTTCGCTTTCGATGTTTCCAAGGTCTGAGTATTGGGTATTCGGATCAAGCCCATAGGCGATCATCCGTTGTTTGCGAATATCATTTAAAATTTCAGGATCATTCGTTAACCCAAAGATCTTACTTTTGTCGACCTTGAAAAGTTCATCTGGAATTTTAGTGTGCGGAACTAACGGCAAGTTGGCAACCTTGTAACCTAAGTTGGCAAGGTAAAGCGAAAGCGGTGTTTTGGAAGTCCGCGAAACGCCTAGAAGCACGATGTCAGCTTTCGTAAAGCCCGATGGATCTTTACCGTCATCGTAATTTACAGCAAATTCGATTGCTTCAATTCTCTTGAAGTAATCTTTATCCGTTTCGTGGTTGATTCCCGGCTTGCGAAGCGGTTTTTCATTCGTTTGCTTTTCAAGTTCGGTTAGTAAATCGCCCACCGCATCATAGTGATTTAAGTTATTTGCCGTGCAAAATTCATTTGTATGCTCGGTTAAATCTTTCGTAATGAACGTATGAATGATGAATGCATGATCGCGTTTAGCAGAATTTAAAATTCCCTGTAAGATCGAGAGGGTTGTAATAAACGGAAACCGTTTGATTTCAAACTTAGTTTTAGGAAATTGAACGGTGACCGCCTGCGCAAGGCTGAGCGCTGTTGCCCCAATTGAATCTGATACGACGTAAATTTTAACATTTGACTCCATGAAAATCCTCCTTGCATAAAAGCGCTTTATTTACTTATATTATAATGTTTATTCGCATTATTTGTCTAGATTTAAAGTAATCAATATGGAAGTATTTTAATTTTATGTTAATCATGATTTAAGTTTAATTAAAAAAGTATTTGCGAATAATATGTGGTATAGTTAAAGCAATTGAGATATATTTATACAACCATTTTTTAGAAAGAGAGTGATTTTATGAAACCAATTATCGGTATACCGTGTGATGAGTTAATCGAAGTTAATCCTAGAATGCCGGAGGATTATCCAACTTATATTCCGCATGATGTAAAAGAAGCGGTAATTAAGACGGGTGCTATTCCAATTGGTTTACCATTCTCGGAATTGAGTGAACGGACAGAAGAATTGGTTGACGAATATATTCAGATGATTGATGGTCTACTTATTCCTGGTGGACCGGATGTGAGTCCCTACTACTATGGTGAAAATCCTATTCCTCAAATTGGATTAACATTGCCGCAAAAAGATTTCTTTGAAAGAGCTTTAATTAACAAAGCAATTAATAAAAGAATTCCAATTTTAGGGATTTGTAGAGGAATTCAAATGGTAAATGTTGTGCTGGGAGGGACATTATATCAAGATGTCTATACACAAGATCCAGATGTAAAAATCCAACATAGTCAAGCTACAGTTGGAAACTTCAGAACGCATTATGTAAGAACAACTGAAGGAAGTGTTTTGAGAGAGTGTGTTGGTGAAAAGTTACTTGTAAATTCGCGACACCACCAAGCAATAAAAGATGTTGCCGATGGATTAAAAATTACAGCTATTGCGCCTGATGGAATAGTTGAAGGGCTTGAGTCTAAAGAAGATGATTTGGTTGTTCTGGTTCAGTGGCATCCTGAGAATCTATGGCAAAAGGATCAGACACAATTGAAAATTTTTAGTAATTTTGTAGATCGAGTACAGGAGAGAAAAAATGAATGATTTAGACTACATCAAGGAGTTACAGGCTAAGGGAGTCGAGCTATTAGAATTCATGTATGTGGATTATACTGGAATTCCTAGAGCCAAAACAATGTTTCTTGACAGTATTGGAACGCATCTTTCAAGCGGAATGGGAATTACGAAAGCAATGATGGCATCAACTCTTCAAGATAGTATCGTTGACTATCCTGAACTTAATGCTGTTGGAGAGTTCAGATTGATTCCTGATATCCAAACCATAAAATGTTTACCTTATCAACCACAAGTTGCAACAGCTGCATGTGAATTTTATGACTATGATACGCGTTCCCCATTAGATTTGGATAGTCGTTTTTTATTAAAAAAAGTAATATCTAGTTTAAAAAATATGGGCTATGATGCATTAGTGAGTTTAGAAAACGAATTTACGATTTATAAAAAAGATGAAAACGGAGAGTTACGAAAATTAGATGACTTTATTTGCTTTTCAACTGAAAGCAATGAAGAAATTTATGATATTATTTTAGAAATCACGGCTCAGCTAAGAGCAGTTGGCATTAAACCGTTAGAATTTTATCACGAAGCAGGCGTAGGACAACAAGAGTTTCCTATTGAACCGACAGACCCTGTAAAAGCTGCAGACAATGAAATTATGTTAAAAAGAATAGTAAAAAAAGTTTTTAAGAGTCATAGTTATTATGCAACTTTTGCACCAAAGCCAGATCTATCTGAAGCCGGTTCTGGCGCACATCTTCATGTATCATTATGGAAAGATGGACGGAATGCTTTCCTTGATGAGAATAATGGCAGATTAAGTCAAGTAGCAAAATACTTCATTGGCGGGGTATTGAAACATATAAATGCAATATTGGCTTTCACATGTCCAAGTGAGAATTCGTATCAAAGGCTGAAACCTTCAAATTGGAGTAGCGACTATGCAATCTGGGGAATTGATAATCGCGAAGCAGCTGTTAGAGTTCCGTCGACGTTTTGGAATGATGAAGAATCTACTTTAAACGTGGAGCTGAAATCTAGTGATGGAACTGCTAATCCATATTTAGCTATTGCAGCCGTAATTTCTGCAGGAATCGATGGGATTAAAAGAAAAATAGTTCCCCCGGAAGAGATAATGTTTGACCCTCAAAAGTTAAGTAGGTCTGAAAGAGAGGAAAGAGGTATTTTTCGTTTGCCTAGAAATTTAGGGGAAGCGGTAGCCGCTTTGAAACAAGATGATTATTTTAAAGAATGTTTTTCTTCTGAGTTCGTTGATTTGTATTCTCAAATTAAGGAGTCAGAATTGTTAGCGTTAAGAGATTTTTCATCAAAACAGATTTCAGATTACTTTTTAAAGAAATATTAGGAGAATGAGGATGAATCAAGATATTTTCAAATTAATTCACGAGACGCCTTTAATTGACCATCATTGTCATTTTTTGATCAATGATGCATCTAAGAATCGTGAAATGAGGTTAGCTGATGTCTCTACTGAAGCGGACAGTAGCTATCCATTATCAGACACAAAGGAACGAACTGCATGGTGGGCTTTTAAGAGCGAAAGCAAGAAATTTTTAAAAACAGATAATATTGAGAGCTTGTCAACAAGTCAATATGTTAAATTCAATCATGCACTTTTTAAAAATTATAATTTTAAACTGTTAATGATTGATACGGGTTTTGTTCCGGATAATGCAATTGAAAGTGAAGAAAAAACAGAAGAGTTAACAGGCGTAAAGGTTAAAAAAATTTTTAGAATAGAAACATGTGCAGAAAAGTGTATGTTACAAAACGAAAATTTTTTTGATTGGTGGGAAAACCTTAAACAAGACATAATACACGCAAAAGCAAATGGTTTTGTGGGCTTTAAGTCGATCGCAGCATATCGTACAGGACTATGTATAAAAAATCCTTCGGTAGCAGAAGCAGAAAGTGCGTTTTATGATTGGAAAAAATCAGGAGTTTCACGACTGACAGATGCTGTGTTAATAAACTTTATTTTATGGAACATTGCGTCTACGATTATCGAACAAAATATGCCGTTACAGTTTCACGTAGGTTATGGGGATGCAGATGCTGATTTATATAAAGCTAATCCTCTACTAATGCGTGAATTTTTGAGAGCCTGGTGTTATCAGGGATTAAGTGTAGTGTTGTTGCACTGTTATCCATATCATAAAGAAGCCGGATATTTAGCAAGCGTGTATCCTAATGTTTATTTTGACACGTCATTGGTAAATGCGTTGGCTCCAACTTCAACAAAAGAAGTTTTAAATGAGGCATTACATTTAGCCCCTTATTCAAGATATTTATTTGCATCAGATGCAAGTACATACCCTGAGATGTATGGAGTAGCCGCTGCAACGTTTGAGTCTGCACTGGCTAGCCATCTTAAAGGATTAGACTTTGTACCATATAGTCAGAAAGAAAAGTGGATAAACGAAGTTTGTTATTTAAATAGTATGAACTTATATAATTTAAAAAAATAGGATAGGAGTTTAGAGATGGAGAATAAGGATTTAACAGGGATTCAAATTTTAGGATTGTCAGTTGCAATGTTAGCACCTTCAGGGGCAATGGCATTTAACACTGCTGGAGCAGTTCAGAATGCTGGGATGACAGCGCCGTTAAGCTTTCTTTTAGCTGGAATCGGAATTTTATTTGTTGGCTTTTCATTTGTACAGTTAGGACGAGTAATTCCAGGTGAAGGTTCAGCATATGCTTATAATTCAAAAGCTTTGGGCGAAAGAATGGGTTTTATTTCAGGATGGTTGTTAATTTTAACATATGTAACTTTTGCCTTTAGTAGTTCAGCAATTGTAGGAAATTTCCTTAATGTTTTTTTAGAGCACTTTGGGATTAGGCTTCCTGTTCCATTATATGTTATTGCTGTTTTGCTTGTGGGTGGTTTTTTAAGCCATTTTGGAATTGAGTTTTCAACAAGACTAGCCTTAATTCTTGAAGCGTTTGCGGTTGGTGCACTTTCAGTTTTGACAGTTATTATTTTGCTTAAGGGCGGAATGCATGGCCTGTCAGGTAAGCCATTTAATCCTAAAAATGGAAGTATATCAGGTATAGGTTCAGGAATGATCTTCGCAATGATGTCTTTTGCTGGGTTTGAAGGTGCAGCAACAATTACTCACCGTGCAAAGAATTACAAAAAGGCAATTACAGTTGCAATTATTGGATCAGTTGTATTTGGAATGTTCTTTTATTTTATTGTAAGTTACACTGAAATTATGGGATACGGTTTGAATAATATTGCGGCGATGAAAAATTCGGCAGCACCACTTAATTTTCTTGCCACTCATTACGTTGGAAAAGCGATGGCCATCTTCATTGATTTTGCTTCTGTGACTAGTTATTTCGCATGTTATTTTGGTGCACTTAATTCAGGAGCGTTTATGTTAAAAGCGATTGCTGATAGAGGATATCTAGGATCATGGATCGCTAAAACATCAGGGAAAAAGAATACACCTACCCATGCACTTGATACTATCACGGTTTTAGCGTTAATTTTCTGGGCAGTGATTGGAATTGGAATGAAAGTGAACGCAGGTGATTATTATAACTATTTAGGAACAATCGGAACGATTGCTTTATTGTTAGTTTATGTTCTTGTAAATGTTGGGGTTATTTTTTACTTTAAACGCGATAACAAGAAAAAAATTATGAGACATTTGATTGCACCAATCATTGGAATTTTAGTAATGATTTTCCCAATTTATAGTAACTTATGGCCGATTCCAAGCTGGCCAATGAATATTTTTCCATATATTGTACTAGTTTGGTTGATTTTAGGTTTCTTCATGAAGAGAAAATCTAAAGCCTAATTCTAGTTATTATTACGACTTCGTTGACATCGAAGTCGTATTTTTTTATTTTTAGATAATGGTAGAAAAAGCGATACAATATAATATAAAGTGTATACTATGAAAAGCTCTAATTTAATTAGGTTAAGAGAGGATTTATTTTATGGGAGTTCAATTTGTCTTGGGTAAGGCATCAATGGATCACGAAGCTGTAATGCACCATCAACTTTCAACTTGGATGCAGGAAGATCCAGATGCCCAGTTCTTTTATTTAGTTCCGGAACATATTAAATTCGAATCAGAAGTAAGCGTTCTTGATTATTTGAGAAAGGAAAAGCAGACGCAATTTTTCGCAAGTGCAAACGTGCAGGTTTTGTCATTTACCCGGTTTGCGTGGTTCTTTTTGCGCAATTCATCGGTATTAAACCGGCAAAATTTGAGTCAAACAGGGCTGGCAATGCTGGTTACGCACTTGCTGAATAAAATTCAAAAGCAAGATTTAACGATTTTCAGCAGTGAGCAAAGTCAGGCTGGGTTTGCTGCCAAATTAGCTGACCAACTGATTGAATTTCGATTAAGCGGGTTTGAACCGGAAGATTTACTTGAAATGCAAAAGGCTGCAATCAACCAGCACCAATCAAATTTGGCAGACAAGCTAGGTGATCTTGCAGTCATCTATCAAGAATTTTTAAACGCGAAGGTCAATGGTCAGTTGTTGCTTGACCAATTCCTTGATCCGGCTAAGTTGATGGATCTTCTATTTGAAGAATTACAACGCCTTGATTTAAGTCATCAATATTTTTTGATCAGTGGCTTTGACCAGTTTAATGCTCGTGAAATTAAAATTTTAAAGCATTTAATGCAAAATGCGCATGATGTGATGATCAGTTTGCCGTTAGATGATCTGGCATCCAAAAAGTTGCCACGCCCAAATGAGCTTTTTTACCGTCCGGCCAAACTTTATCAGCAGTTATGCCATTTGGTTCCGGCAAAGAATATCAAAGTGCGGTGGGCATTCACTCCCCGGGTAAATTCAAGTCTGCAAAAGCTTGAAGATTATTGGATTACCAGTCACCGAATCGGCGCCCAACCAAACGTTGAGCTTGCTCAAGATGAAAAACAGCAAATTTCAGTTACCCAAACAGTTGATCGGATTAGCGAAGTGAAGTGGGTTGCTGGTAAGATTCGGCGCATGGTTGCTGAAAGTCAGCAAACGGACCATCCGTATGAATACCGTGACTTTTTGATTTTAACTCCTGACACATCAAAATATCAGAATTTGATTGAACCAATTTTTGAGCAATTTCAAATTCCACTGTTTACGGACCTGACCCAAACAATGGCATCGCACCCATTGGTTGAATTCATTCTGGCATTATTTGATGTTCAACAACATGGATTTAATTACCAGTCGATCATGCGGTTTTTGAAGACGGAACTGTTTATTCCCAAGCAAATTATTAAGGGCCGGACCTTGGAATTAATGCGGAAACGCGAGCAACAATGGCTGCAAGATCATTCGAATAGTAAACCGTTGATTCCAACTGATGCTGAAGAAGTTGAACTTCGAAGGGCGGCAACGTACCGCAATACGCTTGATGTGGTTGAAAATTATTTGTTAGCGCATGGAATTCAAACCAAGAGTGCTTGGCAAAAAGAATGGATCGTCCAAGAATTGCCATTGAATGAAAAAGAAACAACGGAAGAATTGCTTGAACGCGAACGGCAACTGACGATCAACCGGAATGCTAATTTGTTGCGAAAGCAGGTTTTAGAATTATTTGAAAGTTATCAGCAGGCTTTAAAAAACGTCAAAACCGGTCGGGACTTTGCGGTTGTTCTGTATCAAACTCTTGAAAAGGCAGAAGTTGCCGAGACATTGCGGCAATGGCAGCAAGGGGCTCAGCAGATTCTGAGCGAAAACCACCAGGTAACGGCTGCAACGCTGCATGGCAATGCGGTTGATCCTACCCGGCCTGAACAGGTTTGGAACGTTTTTTGCCAGTTAATGGATGAATACGTTTTGGCTCTTGGCGATGAACCATTTGATCGTGAGCTGTTTATTAATATCTTTCAAAGCGGGTTTGAAACCGCATCATACAAACGGGTTCCATCAACGCTTGATCAAGTGATTTTTTCACAAAGCGGGAATGCTCAGATGCAGAATCGCAAAATCGCGTTTGTGATCGGTGCTACTGATGATGTGATGCCAGCAAAAATTGACGACCAAAAGCTGCTTTCAGAGGATGATCGGAACGTTTTAAATGACATTTGGAATTCTACGGCAAGTGATGATAAGTTTCTGCCAGAAACATGCGAAATGCGCATGGCCGAAGAACCATTTACAAATTATATTGCATTCATGAGTCCAAGCGAGCAGTTGCATTTTTCATATCCGATCAACGATTCTGACGGGGCAGAACTGAAGTTATCAGGTTACGTTGAAAAGATTAAGGACGATCTCAATATTCCAGTTACTAAATTAGATTTGATCGCCCCTAATTATGGCCCGGAGATCAAACAATATATCGGGACCCCAATGACGACTATCAATGAATTGTTACGACTGAGTCGCGAATTGCAACGGCAAAAGGAACAATTATCACCGGAATGGTCGATAATTTATAATTATGTCAAGCAGCAGGATCCGCAACGCGTATTGCGAATCTTTAACAGTTTGAATTACTCAAATGATGTTTTGCCAGGAACGCCAGTTGATGAAAACGGGCATAAAAAACTTGATGAATCCTTGGTTAAAGAGCTTTACGGCAATGAGATCTTTGGTTCGATTTCCCGGCTTGAAACCTACTTCAAGAATCCTTATGAGTATTTCTTGAAATATGGGTTAGCGTTGAAACCGCGGACAATTTTTGAACCAACAAGTGCCAATGTCGGCGATTTCTTCCATGATGTCATGGCGGCCTTGATCGATCATTTACAACAGGACGGAGCAACCTTATCGACGTTGAAGTCTGACGATTTTGATCAGTTGATTGGTCAAGTATTGGGTGAGATCAGTGCGCTTGATGAATTCGACGTCTTTAAGCAAACTGCGCGGAACCGTTACTTACAACGACGGTTAGTTCAATCGACCCGGAAAGTTTCGCAAGTAATTTACCGGCAGCACCGGAAACGGAAAGTCTTTTCACTGAAGACGGAAGCAACATTTGGATTTGGCAATGATGCGGTTCTAGCCGGCAAACGATTTAAGGCGGTTGACGTTCAACGAACTCCAACTCCGCAAATGAACTTGCAGGGGCGGCTTGACCGCATCGATGTGATCGAAGATTTAAAGCACCACCTTTACTATAATGTTGCGGACTATAAGTCAGGCAGCATTAATGCAAAACTGGATAAGTTTCTTGTTAAATCCTTCAGTGGAATTTCATTGCAACTCTTAACATACCTTGCAGTTTTACGGGATAATCAGCCGCAATTACTGCAGATGCTTCGCCAAAATGAAGCGATTCAATCGCAGATCACGGATGCTGATCAGCATGAGATTTCACTTGGAAGTGCGGTTTACTTCCACTTGGGAACCCCGCAGGAAAAACAAACAAATTATCAAAAGGTCATGTCAGCGAAACAGGCCATCAGCCATGCGGATTCAAAGTTTGTTTATGATGGGATTTTCCGAAGCGGAAAGGAAGATCCGGAAGACTACGTGAAGGCTTTAGGAACAATTTATGATAATCAGGACGTTGAGTTGAACCTTGATAACTATAAACTTGGTCTTCTTAAGAATGGCAAATTGAGCAAGGCAAGCCAAAAGAAAATGTATGACTTGGAGCACTTCAATGCGTTACTTGACCTGGATCTATATAAGATCAGTCAGGCAACAAATGATATTTTCAGTGGGGTCATTGACCTTGCACCGTATAAACTTGCCAGTTCAACGGGACTGGATTTCTCCGATTACTTGCCAATTATGACGTTTGATCCGATGATTGGAAACCAGTACCGTGATCTTAATGATCTGACCCACATTTCTGCGGATGAATTATGGCAACAGATTGAAACGGAAAGTGAATTGTGGCAGTCAATTAAAAAACAGGTTGAGGAGGATTAAAATGGCGGAATTTAAAGATTATGCAACCCCGAATCAAATTAAAGCAGTTGAACACCGTGGACATGACATTTTAGTATCTGCCTCGGCCGGTTCAGGGAAAACAAAGGTTTTGGTTGAACGGATCAAGGATGAGATTTTAAACGAGAATGCCAATATTTCGCGAATGCTGATCATGACGTTTACAAACGCAGCAGCGAAGGAAATGAAAGACCGGTTGACGAAAATCTTAAATGCAGAATTGCAAAAACAGATTCAAAATCATGGAACGCCGCAACTGATCAGTCACTTGCAAAGGCAATTAACCGCGGTTAACGTTGCTGATATTAGTACGATTGACTCATTCTGTTTACGATTTTTGAAAAAATATTACTATGCAATTGATCTTGATCCGAATTTCCGGGTGTTGGCGGATGAATCAGAACGGAATGTATTGCGCGAAGATGTTTGGCAAGAAGTTCGCGAAGGCTTTTATCAAGCATATGAGGATTTGAATCAGAAATCGTCATTAGATCCTGACCAGCAAGAGCTTCTCGAAAAATATAACGACTTTTTACAAGTCTTTGTTCAAGATCGCCGGGACGACGATTTAACAGATGTCGTGTACCGCTTAAATGACTTTGCTAGTGCGAATGAGAATCCAGACCAGTGGCTAGCTGCCGCACCGCAAAATTATGAATTTACGGAAGAAACGTTTACCCAGACACCGGTTTGGAAACAAATTTTGAAAGATGATGTGGTTAATAAGCTTCAAACGATTGCTGATAACCTGCAACGTTACCGGAAAGCCTTTCAAACGGTCCAGGTTCCGGCAATGCAGGAATTTTACAATATGAAAGAAAAACCGTTGAAGAAATTGACGGCTAAAACGGACGAAGATTTGGCTTCAATCGATCAAATTTTGGGGCAGATTCAGAACATGCTTGAACAAATCAACCATGAAACCCTTTCGTGGGATGATTTACGCAAGCAAGTCAAACAATTGGAATTTAAGGCCAAAATGTATGCGAAAAACCGTGACTTTGCGGCAGATGACGATGATTTGCTGAATCAACTTGGCGCTATTAAGCAGCTCAAAGATGATGCTAACCAGGTTGTGAAGGGCTTATTAAATGCAGAGCTGTTTTATTCGGACTCGCAGTTGAAAGAAATCTTGAAACGGGCCCAGGGAGTCGTTGAACTTGTTGTTGACCTTGTTCAAAAGTTTCGGCAACGTTATTTACAAGTCAAACTGCAGCGGCACGCCTTAGAGTTCAGCGATTTAGAGTATTTAACGCTCAAGATTTTGCGCGGCAATGATGATGTTCAACAAAAGATTCGCGAAGAATTGCAACAGCATTATACGGAAATCATGCTTGATGAATACCAAGATACAAATGGTGTTCAGGAAGCAATCGTTCAAGCAATTGCCAACCATAATTTGTTTATGGTGGGGGACGTTAAGCAGTCAATTTACCGGTTCCGGCAAGCTGATCCAAGTTTATTTATGCATAAATACCAAACTTTCAAAACCGAGGAGACGTCCAACGACTTTTCAAACGGTGAATTGATCGTTTTACAGGAAAACTTCCGGTCGATTAAAAACATCGCTGATCTGACGAACCTGATCTTTATGCAAATTATGGATCAAAATTTGGGCGAAATCGATTACGATCAACAAGCATTTTTGAAGGCGGAAAATCCGGCATACAAGAAGGAACAACTGGTTAACAATGTTCCAGCAAAGGCATTGATTTATCTGCAAGATTCAAAGGTTGAAAATGATTCGGAAAACGCGCCCGCTTTTGAACTGGATAGCCAAACGCAAGCTCAATTCGTGATGATTGCGAATGAGATCAAGAAATTAATGGATAACCAGACCCAAATTTTTGACCGTGATCAGGGTCAAATGCGGCCGTTGCAGTATTCTGATATTGTAATTTTATCGTCATCTCATCAGGATAGCTTATTGGTCAATGAAGAATTTAAGCGGCTGGGGATTCCAACGGATGTTGATGAAACTAATAATTACTTTAAGACGACTGAAATTCAAATTATGATTTCGTACTTGAAGACCATCGATAATCCGCATCAAGATATTCCCCTGGTTGCGGTTTTGCGTTCGCCGATGTATCAGTTTGATGAAGACGAATTGGCATATTTACGGATCAATCACCCGCACGGCGATTTTTACAGCACGATCATTGATTATTCAACTCAAATGACCGACCATCCGGAAAAATTAAAGCCATGGGATGAAACGCGACGGCAAACTTTAAATGCGAAGGTTCAGCAGTTTAACCGGGATTTGTCAACATTCCGGGTGCAAGCCAAACGAAGTGAAATTGCAGCGTTGATTTGGAACATTTACACAACAACTGGCTTTTTGGACTATGTTGGCGGCTTACCTGGCGGAGCGCAACGGCAAGCAAACCTGCATGCTTTGTACCAACGGGCAACGGCATACGAAAAGACGAGTTTTAAGGGGTTGTTCCAATTTATTCGGTTCGTTGAACGGATGGATCAGCAACAACGCGATCTTCCAGAAATGAAAATGCAGGTCAATGAAGATACCGTTAAATTCATGACGATCCATAAAAGTAAAGGGCTGGAATACCCGGTTGTCTTTGTGACGGATCTAAGCAAACGATTCAACATGCAGGATCTGAATCATAAGTATGTTTTGGATGATCAGTTTGGAATTGGGTTAGATATTGTTGAATCTTCAAAGCAGACTTTAAAGCGGGACCATGATGTTGAACTTAGTGAAGACGATGCCATCGAAATTCAAGAAACAACGCCAATCAGCATTGCAATCAAGGAACGAATTAAACGCAAGGCTTTAGCTGAAGAAATGCGGAAACTTTACGTTGCATTGACCCGGGCTGAACAACGAATTTATTTGGTCGGAACGTATGCTGATATTGAGAAATGGGCAACGGCTTGGAGTCAAACTGAAAGTGAAGCCGTTCTTTTGCCGGAAAATCAACGGTTTAGTAAAGGCAACTTTATGGATTGGATCGGGATGGCGCTTGGACGAATGCCGAACCTCGCGGACCATACAACCTGGATCACGCTTGATGACCAGCAGCAGGTCACACAGCAACGCGCAGCAAATCAATTTACGAACTGGAAAAAGTACTTTAATGCTGAGCGGATACCACAAGCGATTCGTGAAAATGCATTGAACTTTGAAGTTGAACTGTGGAGCAAGGGTGCAGTTGCCGCTTTACGGAATCAAACTTTTGAAAACGAAGTAGCCAAGGATGACCAGTCAATTTTACGCGACGCAATCAGTCAGCCAATGGACCCAGCAATCCAGTCGATTTTAGACTTTCAATATCCGCACCTTGAATTGACCCGTGAATCGGCATATCAAGCAGTAACGGATATTAAGCGTCTTTTTGATGATCCGGATAATAATTTAATGGATCACTTGCAAGCAGAAAACTCCGATGATTCAGCTCAAGTTGAATTAAACGTGGTTGATGAAACGCTAGTGGTCACCACTAAGGTCCATGCATTTCGGCAACCGAACTTTATGACAACGGAAGTCATTGCTTCACCGGCCAAAATTGGGACGGCAACGCACTTGATTTTTCAAAAGTTAGATCTGACTCAGCCGATTTCAACGGCAACGATTCAACGGTTGATTGATCAATTGATCCTTGAAGGGTCGATTACAAAAGAGGTTGCCGCCAAAATTGATATTGATGGAATTTTAGCATTTTACCAAACTGAAGTGGGGAAGAAAGCTTGCACCAATGCCCAGCAGGTTAAACGGGAAGTCCCGTTTTCAATGCTTTTGCCTGCGGAAATGCTGCCATCGATCAGTGAAAAAACGGATAAGCCGGTTTTGATTCACGGAATCATTGATGGGTATTTTGAAGATCAGGAAACAGGCAAAGTTTATTTATTTGATTATAAGACCGACCATGCGTCGCTGAAACAAATTGAAAAGGAATACAGGGGTCAAATCAATTTATATGCGATTGCCCTGCAACAAATCACCGGCAAAGCGGTTCATCACTGCGTTTTGTATTCCGTCAATAAACGGAAACAGATCGATCTGTAATTTGATGAAAAAACAATCATATATTTCAATAAAAAATTGCATTATCATCTTGATAGTCTTTAATAAAATATTGTATAATAGACGCGAACTGTTAAGATGAAGTACTTAGGTACGGATTAAGACGGTTACTTTAAAGCTCGGAGGGAGGGAAACACCATGTCAAAAACAGTCGTTCGTAAAAACGAATCTCTTGATGACGCTCTTCGTCGCTTCAAACGTTCCGTTTCAAAAACAGGTACTTTGCAAGAATATCGCAAACGTGAATTCTATGAAAAGCCAAGTGTAAAGCGTAAAAAGAAGTCAGAAGCTGCACGCAAGCGTAAAAATAAGCGTCGTTTCTAATTTTAGGCTTGGTTAGCTTAAGGAGGCAATTGTGATGAGTTTAGCTGATTCATTACAAAAAGACATGATTGCTGCAATGAAGGCAAAGGATAAGGACAAGTTAAGCACGGTTCGGATGCTGAAGGCAGCGGTAGCTAACGAAAAAATCAATGCTGGTCATGACTTATCTCCAGAAGAAGAAATTGCTGTTTTGTCCCGTGAATTGAAACAACGGAAAGATTCCCTTGAAGAATTCAAGAATGCTGGCCGGGAAGACTCAGTTAAGCAACTTGAAAAGGAAATCGAAGTTGTTCAAAGTTACTTGCCAAAACAATTAAGCGAAGATGAAGTGAAGGACATTGTTCAAGAAACAATCAATGAAGTTGGCGCAACATCCAAAGCTGATTTTGGTAAAGTAATGGGCGCTGTAATGCCGAAATTAAAAGGCAAGGCTGACGGTAAGTTAGTCAACGAAACAGTAAAGTCATTGCTCAGTTAAGAGGGAAGAACTGTGGTTTAACGCCACAGTTTTTTTGTTTGGCTGATGATCTTTGCAATTTGATGGTAAACATTGAATGCAATTCGATGAATATGCTAAAATAACGGTAGTTTAGATAGAAATGAGGCATTATTATGGAACAAATCGAACGTGCTTGTACATCAATGCTTGTAGGTAAAGATGCAAGTGCTGATGGTTCAGTAATGATCGCTCGGAATGACGATACATTCTTGCCATTGACACCTCAACGTTTTTACATGCATCCCGCATGGCATGGTGAAAAAGGTAAGAAGATTAAGTCATGGTTAAACGGTTTTGAAATGGAATTGCCAGAAAATGGTTACCGTTACAATGCCGTTCCAAACGTGGATTACAAAAATCACGGTTATTATGAAGAAAGCGGAATTAATGAAAAGAACGTTGCCATGTCGGCAACTGAATCAACTTACGGCAACGAACGCGCCCTTGCATTCGACCCGCTTGTTAAGGATGGATTAGATGAAGACTGTATCGTCAATGTTACGCTTCCATTTATTGAATCAGCCCGTCAAGCGGTTCAATTTTTAGGAAAGATCATTAGCAAGTATGGTTCACCAGCTGGAAACTCAGTTTTGTTTGCTGATAAGAACGAAGCATGGTACATGGAAATCGTTACGGGTCACTTATGGTTAGCTCAACGGATTCCGGATGATGCTTATGCCGTTGTTGCTAACGAAGTTGCAATCCAACAAGTTGACTTTGATGATACTGAAAACTTCCAATGGGCTGATGGCATTCAAGAATTCGTTGAAGAACATCACTTGAATCCTGATAAGGAAGGCTGGAACTTCCGGCACATCTTTGGTTCATTTGACGAAAAAGATCGCCACTACAATACACCACGGGTATGGTACGGTCACCATTTGTTCAATCCTGAAATCGAAGAAGACCCTGAATCAGGTGAATTACCATTCATCATGCGGACAAACCATAAGTTTACGCCGGATGACATTGAACAATACCTTGGTTCACACTACAATGAAACTCCATATGATCCATACAGCAAGGACTCAACGGAAGCTGACATGTACCGTTACCGTCCAATCGGTTTGAACCGGACTCAAAACTCACACGTTCTTCAATTGCGGAATGACGTTCCCGAAGAACAACAAGCAGTAATGTGGTTATGTATTGGATTCCCAGAATTTGCACCATACATTCCATTCTACACAAATGCAAATGATACAGATCCAAGTTTCTCAGAAACACCAATGGAAATGGATGTTGATTCAGATTCTGCTTACTGGATGTACCGTCACATGTCAATGTTGGTTGAAAGCCACTACAGCAATTTTGTTCAAGACAACCGCGACTATTTGAAAGAATGTCGGCGGGTTCAACGGCGGATGTTATGGCAATTTGACCAAGAAGCAGCCAAATTGCATGGTGAAGAATTAACTGAATTCTTGACCCAAAAGAATTACGAAATGGTTGCAAAGATGAAGGCCATGACCAAGGATCACATGAACAAGCTGATCATGAAGGGAATTGAACTTTCGAAACTCACATTTAACATGGATAAGAACCTCTAAAACGGGGATTTAAAGGAGTTGCGGTGTAAGTCACAACTCCTTTTTTAAGTCGTATTATTTGAATTCCAATTAAAATAAATCTATCATAAGAATAGATGATGAATAAAAGCTTTTCTATAAGTCTATAAAAGTAAAAATTGATGATTCTTCGCTCCAATAATGAAGCGGAGTTTTTTGTCGGTTGGTTTAGTAAATCGGAGGGTTTAAAAATGGCTGAATTAAAATGTTTAGTATTCAAGAATGATGATCTTGAATTCCTTAAAAAACAGTATCCCGGAATTTATGGGCTGCTTGGGTCAAAATTAGCAGATTATGATGGAAGCCATCAAGTATGGCGCAGCGGCTCGGAAGATGAATATCGGGAATTATGGAATCGATTCACATATGAGATTGCAAGTGCAACTGATTCATCGGGAAAGGTAAGTGACGATGGATTGCGGTTACGTCATATGTGGGATTAAGCGTAAAAAATGGTCGGGATTTTTCTCGACCATTTTTGTTTTAATTAAGAATTGTAAGCAATTTTAGTTTTGAAAAGAGTCCAATTCTAATCTTTTAGATAATAGTCGAATTAAATTTTTATAAATGGAACGTAAATGAAAATCTAATAATGAAAACTAATTGAAAAATAAATGGTGTCTTAAATTTAGTTATACGG
>DWVG01000062.1 GCA_019120355.1 Candidatus Ligilactobacillus faecavium | reverse complement strand
AAGATTGGCCAATTTTGTAAATATCAATTTAATCTAAAGGAAAAAAATAACGAAATCCAATTTTTTAAATTGAATTTCGCTATTTTTATAATCGAGGCTGTTTATTGAATACTTATGTCACAGTCTCTTTTACTCCTCTTTCTCTACTATAATTACGAATTATATAAATAGATACTTCAATTATTAATAAAAACTTGACTATTATATTAACATATTCTTATATATTTTTATTTAAATATAAATAAGAAATATAATAATTAACTCTTATATATTAGAGTCATAAAATACATATTAAGAATTATTATATAATTTTATATATTTAATTCTTAATTTATACTCAAACTCCAAATGATATATATGTAATATCAATATAAAGATAAAATTCTGTATTAAAATATATCATACAAAATCCTTATAAGTATGGATCTATCCCATACTTTTTTATTTTCCACAACAAAAAAAGACGTATAAAATATACGTCTTTCAGCTCGACAAAATATTAATGAAAACTAACTTAAACTATATTAACATATCTTTATTTATTTTATCTCTCTTTATTTAAACTCTCTTGTTCTTTTTTCTTCTTCAATTTCAACTGTGATAAATAACCACCGATTGCATGAATTGGAACATAATTATCCTCTATAACTATTTTATGCTTTTTCTTACTCATACTTATCTTTTACGTTCTTGTTCTTTATCATTAGGCATTTTAATATTATATTTATCTACAAAATCTTGTAAGTTCTTCATTACATCACCTTCACGTTCTGCTTTCAATTCTTTCTCATGTTCTATCTGAACTTTTGCAATTCTCTTAACATCTGGCGAAGTCCGTGTAAGTTTTATTCCTTTATTCAATAAAGTTACAACCTTACCAGCCTCTTTTAAAGCTTTATTTTTATCTCTAGGATCAGTTTCCACTGGTCTCTTATCTCGATTATATAGCCGTAAATATTTAGCATTCACAGGAAACATATCAGCAAATAAAATATAAGCATCTTTATCTCGAACTTGTGTTTTAAATAAAATATCAGTAGGCTTATGATATGTACCCTAAATCTTGGACAAATAAATCTAAGATTTGGGGTGTTTTTTATGCGATTTTCAAAAGAAGATAAAATAAATATGTATCACATGTATCAAAAAGGATATAGATACTCAGAAATAAAAGGATATTATCCAATTGGAAAAAGAAATTTTTACTATTTGGTTCAAATATTAAATCGTTATGGCATCGCATGGCTTGATAGACCTCGTCATAAGTGGACTAATCAAGAGAAAAAGGAAGCCATTGATCGAGTGTTGATCAATCATGAATCTCGCGGGAATGTTGCCTTAGATTTGGGACTATCTAGTGTTGGAATGTTATCCAATTGGATTCGAGATTATCGAAAAAACGGTTATAATGTGATTGATAAACCAATAGGAAGACCGAGGGAAAAGATCATCACAAAGCATAATCAAAAGAAAATCAATATAAAAGATAAGAAAATTAAGGAACTTGAAAAAGAACTCTTATATCTAAGAGCTGAAAATGCCTATTTAAAAGCATTAAGGGAGTTGGCAATCAAAGCAAAAGTAATTGAACAACTACGTTGTCAGTTCCCGTTGTCCGCTTTATTAAAGGCCGCTAAAATGAGTCGTTCAACTTTTTATTATCAACGTTCTCATGAAAAAGACCGGCGAAACAAAGATGTGATGTTTCAAATTAAAAAGATATTTAATAAGCATCATGGAAATTATGGCTATCGTCGAATAACATGTGTTTTGCGTCACAACGGCATAATAATTAACCATAAGAAAGTTAAACGTTTGATGAAAGTCATGGGCTTATTTGGCAAAGTAATCCGTAAACGTAATCGTTATAGCTCGTATAAAGGAACAATTGGTAAAATCGCAGATAATAAAGTTAAACGTCAATTCAGCGCAAGTCAGCCTAAGACTAAATGCTACACTGATGTTACTAAGTTTAAATTAAACTCTGGAGAGAAGGTTTATTTATCGCCAATACTAGATGGATATAATGAAGAGATCATTACTTACGATGTCTCAACTTCACCTACTCTCCATCAGACATTTAAGATGTTAAATCAGCTTGATCGATATGGATCATTAAATGGAATGATTTTACACAGTGGCCAGGGATGGCAATATCAACATTCAGCTTACCAAAGCTTTTTGAAAGGCCATGGGATTATTCAAAGTATGTCTCGTAAGGGAAATAGCTTAGATAGTGGAATGATGGAAAATTTCTTCAGTGTTCTGAAACGTGAAATGTTTTATGGTTATGAAGATCAATACAAAAATACTGATGAATTGATTCAAGCAATTCACCAGTATATCCAGTATTATAATAACGACAGAATTAAGGTAAAACTAAAAGGGCTGAGTCCTGTCCAATACAGAACTCAGTCCCAGATTGCCTAGCTAATAAAGTGTCCAACTTTTGGGGTTCACTTCAAAGTTCAACCTCATTTTTTTATGAAGCATTAGCCATGAAATTAACCTTTAGTTTCGGGCAACAATCAGCGCAACGATTGGACTGACTTCCATTTTTGCAATTTCAATTACTAAAATTACATGATTACCGGCTTTCATCCCACCGTTGAACATTTAAAAAATTGAAACTGCCATACGATTGGGATAGTATTTAGTAATTAAGCTTTTCAATGGCGCTCAAGCGCGAATTAATCCAGCGTCAACCTGAGCGGCACGATTTATAACCCAATTGCTGTTTTGGAGATCTCGATTCTTAATGAAAAATGGAAAAAACTAAAAAGAGATTGCGATTCTCCGTCACAATCTCTTTTTAATCTACTCATTTCTCAAATCAAGAACATTCAATACCGGGGTTAGCTGTCCGCGATATTTACCCTTTAACGTTAATTGCTGATATGAATTAACCGCAATCGTCATTTCCTCATCCATAAACGATTTTGAGTAATCCTTGTAGTAAAAATCGCCTAAAACCGTTGGCAATTTAGCGTTGTATTCGTGATAATCACGATCTTTACGCACGATCAACAACCGAAATTCTTGGTTTAGCGTGCATGAGATGGCTTCTTCCGGCCGGTAGCCAACACCATCATCAAAGTCTAATAAGACAACCGCATTTGGATCGTCAAAATATGGTTTCAATTTTGCTTGAGCTTCATCTGTAATTTTTAATTCCATTATTCTTCCTCCTTACCATTTTCATTTTATCCTATCTTTTAGTAAGTTAGAAGTTTTTTGATTATGCGCGTCTCTTCACATTTAAATACCGAATAAACAAAATCAGAACCAGAACCGTTAAAATCAATGTAATCCACATTGAACACCGCATTCCGATCACAAATGAATGCGGAATTTCACCGATTACAATCAATAATGTAACTGAAACTGAGCCAAATACTTGCCGAAGAGCGTTGTTCAAGGCTGTTGCATGACTGACTTCCAATGGGGTAAGATCTTTAAATGCTTCTGACATGACTGGTGGCATTCCCCACCATTCGAACGGCATATGCAGTTGTCATCAGCCAAACCGGCATCGTTGCCTTGATCATCACAAATGGAAAAGTCCCGAAAAGCATTAAAACCGTTCCGCCAAGGACCAACTGCTTGGGTCCAAATTCATCATATAAACGACCAACAATTGCCGCCGTGATTGCATTAACGCGGCACCAGGAAACAACACCATTCCGGCTTGCATACTTGTCAAATGCGTCACATCTTGAGCAAAAATCGAAACCATTTGTTCCGTTCCTAACAGAACCATAAAGGCTGCAATTCCAATCAACGTCATTAACCGAAATGATTGAACTTTAAAAATCGAAACTTTCAGCATCGGATCAGCTAAAAGAAGCATCCAGAAGCTTTAGGCCACACATCCGAGAACCGTTCCGAATGTAAAAATTCCAATCGTTCCGAGAAATACTTGCCGATTAGTAAATTTTTCATACAAGTTAGCTGCCAACGGGGTCACGATCCCGATCAAAAGAGTATATCCGGTCGTTAACCACTGGACCGTCGTCATTGCCTGATGCATGTCGGATTGAATTACCGGTAATGCAGTAACCATCATCGTTTGACTCATCAAGCAAATAAAATCTGAAATTAGTAAAATTGCTGAGATTACAATCCGTTTTCGGGAATCAATCGTATGGGCAATATCGTTTGCGTTGTCCACATTCATTCCTCCTTCATTAAAATAGACTATCTAGCCGTTGTACATCTTTTCAGAAAATGTTTCATATGGAACGAAAAAAGAAGGTGTGACAAAACAGTAAAAACAGGCGTGGTGGAAGTAGAAAAGCGAACGAATCGCAGAGCAAAGATTCGGAGGTTTTCGAATTTTCCTAGCTTCGCGTCGTAGACCGTTTGTTTTGAAACCCGATTATGCGAATATAACAAAGAGGCTGCGATTTATATCACAACCTCTACCCTAAATTATTCATTCTTACCAGCATTAACCGCCTTTGCGATTACATCACTTGGACTGCTGCCGCTGACACTGTAAACCTTATTATTCTTTTGCCATGTTAACGTGTACGTGTTCGTTGCAATATCGAACGTTCCAACCCCGTGATTTTGCGGTGCTGGAAGGTAAACGGTTTGTAATTCATTCACGATCTGTTTAGCCGTTGGTGTTGGATCTTGCCCTTGAACAGCCGAGGCTCGCACCGTAAATGACCAGTTGCCTTCATTCCATTGAAGCATCTGTTGCCCAGCACCAGAATTCAACGTTCCTGTAATGCCGTCCCCAAGGTTAACGGTTGGCAACCCTTGTTGATTGCCAGTCGTGTAACCCGGTTGGTTGGTAACGTAGCTTGCTGCCTGAGCTTGGTTATTAAATTCTTTTGTTTGGGCGTTATTGGCGTTCTGATTATTTTGCGCTGCTACCTGTTGATTTGACTGCGAATTATTATCGGTTGCCGGCGTGTTGGTATTCGCCGTTGATTGATCATCAGCGGTTTGCGTTTGATCATTCTGACTGCGTTTAACCGCTTCGGTTTTTGGTGTGTTGTCCGCCTTTTTTCCATTTGTTGAAGCTGATTGATTGCCGCATCCTGCAAGCAAAACCGCCATTCCAGCAACAACTAATAAACTTGATTTCTTAAATTTCATCATTATCACCTCACGGCCTTTGATTACACCTTTATTATACCATTTTCCGGGTTAGAGTTTCTCTCCCGGATAAAAATTATCCCGGTGATAAACCATTAATCCATAGCAGAAATTAATAATCACTAACAATGAAGCTGCGATCCAAATCGTGTGAATTCCAAAGTAATTATCAAGCAACGCCGAAACGATTGCCCCGCAAATAAAACTAATTACCAGTAACAGGTAGTTTGAAGCCGCTCGCGTTTGACTGCTGTCGTGGTTAACAAAATACTTCGTCCAGGCAATTACCGCTTTTTGTAAGTTTCCCGTTGAAACCGTGTTCCGGTAACCGAGGCCTTCGATCTTATTAAATGCGATCGTCTGCATTGCGATACCAAACGCCAGAAACGGAACAACAAAAACGTTTGGAACACTCGTTGGAACAAAGCCAACGACCAATGAAATAAACATGATCGGTAAAATGCAAAAAATCCGTTTATACTTCGACTTTACCTTCAACGCAATCGTCGTTACCACGATCAGTCCCAGAATATACGCCAAAAACGTTGCAACTTTGGTCGTTAATCCCGGAAGATCGCGCTTGGCAATATCCGTTCCAAAAAAGATAATGTTTCCAGTCTGCCCGGCAGCCAACGTACCACCACGTTCCGTAAAAGTATATGCATCAATAAAACCGCCGCAAAAGGTAAATGCTAATGCCAATTCCCGCAATTGGTACAAGTGCGGCCGCTTGATCTTTTCGCGATATGCGCGCAAAATCCTCTTCCTTTCTTAAAAAATGATACTTTCCATTATAATCCAAAAACGAGGTTATGACCCTTGCATAACCTCGTAATTATCAAAATTTAATTTTTACTTCCGCATTTCATCGCGTAAGTAGTTGTAAAGCATTGCTTCTTCTTGTGGCGCCGGATCAACGCCTAAGATTTCAGCAATCTTGAATGCGTAAGCCATTGCAGTTGCCGGGCCGCGACTGGTGATGATTTTTCCCACTTCGTCAACAACGACGATTTCATCTGAATGTGTGGCATTCTTAACGTCATTTTCAAATTGCTTTTCAACTCCTGGAAAACACGTATACGTGCAGTTATCCAGCAAACCGTAACGAGCAAACGCAACCGGACCTGAACACATCGCAGCGTTCCATTTTCCAGCGGCGTGGCGTTGTTGGATCAAGTCCATTAATTGATCACTATCCCGTAAGTTATCAGCGCCCTTCGAACCCCCTGGGAAAATAACGATGTCATAATCCAATAGGCTTTCATCCATTACCTTATCACAGGTCAATTTAATGCCATGCGCTCCCATTACATCGATGCTTTCCAAACCAACCATATCGACCTTAGCCCCTAACCGGCGCAAAGCATCGACTGGCGTTAACGCTTCGATTTCTTCACACCCCGGAGCAATCATTACTGCTGCTGTTTTTGTCATTTTATCGCTTCCTTGTAAATCTTCGTTTTCCTTTGCACGGGTAATCCAACTGGCTTTTGGGCGGGCAAAATAATCTGTCGGCAAACAGCACAAAACTAGTTGAACCGCCAACACTGTCAGTAAAACAATTCCAAATGCCGAACCGAAAAGTTTAACCATCAAGGCTGCCATCCACCGTAAAATGATCCAAACTACTACGGGAAAAGTTTGAAATCCAACATCCCGCAGGCGCCGGGCCAAAATGGCGTATTCGGCAATGTACAGCAACATGCCGCCAATCGAAACGATCAGACTGCCAACCATAATGATTGATTGATGACCCGATGCCATTGATGATTCAAGGCTGCCATAGAAAATGGTGCACAAAGCACCAATAAAAATCAAACAAACAACTTGCCCCCACCAATAGCCTGCACGGGTCGACCGGCCGCCATAACTTAAGATTCCCCGGCAATAATCGTGAAAAGCCTCCTCAAATGAAACTTTTCCCTTTTCATTAATTCGCCGCATCTTAAAATCCTTCTTTAATCTTATTTTTCACGAAATACTTTTGTTTCCTTATCAACTGCCATTGCGTCAGTTGGAATGCAGAACAGTAAAATTAAGAATGCTTGGCAAACCACTAATGCTGCAACGGCAATCGTTGAAGTAAACAAAACGTTGAACAATGCTAAAACAGCATTAATAACCACTAAAACCGTAATCGGCAACGTCTTTAACCCTACATCCCGCAACCGCCGAAACGCAAGCGCCGTTAATGGAATCAACATTACCAACAAGAAAATTGCCCGGATAACCAAAACGACGATTCCACTTGTTCCACCAGCATAAGCCGATGCAAAGTATCCTAAAATCAACTGATCGATCACGATCAGCACTGCCAAATACTCAACGATTCCAATCCAAAATGATTTTCGAACCGAACGTCCGTCATAGCTGATAAATCCTTTCCAAAAGTTTAATAAGCTGTCTTTTAACGTGACATCTTGATTCTCATTAACTTGTTTAAGCTTCATGTTCTCTTTCCTTTCAGTTCAATCCTCTTTATCTATTAATGATACTCCACTTAAAATGGAATGGTCAAAAAAAGAAGGTTGCGATGTAAATCACAGCCTCCTCATCTTCATTTTAATTATTTAACTTCTTGTTCGCGACCGTCTGGATAAAAGACAACGGTTGGAAGTGATGGACTTGCGGCAGTTGCTGGGGCCGCCTTTGTTAATTGCGGTTGAGCAGCTGTTGTTTGCGTTTCATCAACAGTGTCTTTGCCCCGCACTAACCAGTTTTCCTTTTCGGCAACAAACTGGTCAGTTGGAAGGAACATAAAGACAAGCCCGGCAATTCCGGCAATTGCATTTACAAATGGAACAAAGAAGTAGCAAAGTAACCAAATAACAATTGGTGCCGTCTTAAAACCTACATCCCGAAAACGTCTAAATAATAACGCGTAGGCTGCAATAAGTACAAAAATACTTGAAATTCCCAAAAGGCAAATGAAAATGACTCCCAAAATTCGAACTGTAAACATTAACATGAATGAAAGCAACATTCCAGCAAGTACGTAAAGCACCACTCCTAAGATTGCCCACCAGTATCCGGCACGAGTTGAGCGGCCACCATAGCTTACCCATCCTTGAATAAAATCCTTAATTGCTTGACCAAATGTTACTTCTCCGCTTTCTTCAATTCGATGCATTTTAAAATCCCTCTTTCTCTAATATAATGCTTTATTTTCAAAAAATTTTGAATCTTCCTTTTGCGTTGCCATTGCTCCAGTTGGAAGGCACAGGAAAATGATTTGAATAATTAAATCAATTCCAATATTCCAAATGGTTCCCCAAATTATTCCAAGGGTAAATCCATAACCGGCTGAAAAAACAATCAAAATAATAATATTTAACACTGCCATGAGACCCCAGCCAATGAACATTGTCTTCAATTTCAGTCCAACATCTCTTAGCCGGCGGATCATCACTGCCCAGTTAGCAAATCCTAATGGAACAAAGACGCTCAAAATAATCATTCCTACTCCTAGTGCAGTCATAAATGTTAGTAATACTGCCTCTTCAGCTGGGTAAGAATAAATTCGAACCATCACATACCCTAAAAATCCAACCCCAAAAATCATCATTATAATTTGAAAAATCGGAGTTACCTTCCAGAACCCTGCACGGGTCGACCGGCCGCCAAAGCTCAACATTCCATGGAAGTAGTCATGGAGTGCCTGCTTAAAGCTGACCTTTCCGCGTTCCATGATTCGGCCCTTCACAACGGTTTCTTCTGTTCCGTCAGGTTCAAATTTAATAACTTGAAGGCCATCATGAAATTCAAAGGTATCCGGACTTTCAAAAAGGAATTTCATAAAACCGTTTTGATATTGCTTAACAAAATGGCCGGACGGAACGGACACAATATAGATCAACCAAAGGTCAACGACTCCCACTAGAATTGGTAAATATGGAATTGCTTCCTTTGCCAAAGAAATTACTATCCAAATTACCAAAGGAGTGGTTTTAAAACCAACATCCCGCATCCGGCGGAAAAATAATGCCCATGTCCCAATTTGAATTACAATCAAAACAACTGAATAAACTAGAAATGAAATAATCAAAACAGGCCAAAATATTCCAGCAGGTCCCGTCATTCCGTAGACCATTCCGTCTAAAACTACAAGTAAACCTAAGAGTCCACAAGGAATAATCAATCTCATCATCAAAATTCCATACCAAAAACCCGTCCGCGTTGACCGGCCGCCGAAACTGAATAGTCCGCGCCAAAAATCAACAAAAGCTTGCTTGAATGAAATTTCCCCAGATTCTTCGATCCGTTTCACCTATATCACCTTTCCAAACATTAATTCTTTTTTATTACGCACGAACAATATCTTAACATAAATTAGCAAGTTTCTCGAACTTATTTTTCATTTTGTTGCATCCATTTATGAAAATCACCGCGGTATAACAGCAAACCAATTGCAAATGTAATCACATCGGCAACTGGTTGCGCCCAGACAACCCCATGGAAACCGAAAAATGCAGAACATGCAAGCATCGTAATCAGGTAAACGATTCCTTGCCGGGCAAATGACATTGTAAATGCACTCCAGGCTTTTCCAGCTGATTGAAAAACGGTTGTAAATACGAGAATTGCGCCGATAAATGGCGTGGTTGTCAAACATGCCCGCAACATGTAGGTTCCAAGACTGACAATGACCGGTTTATTCATGAAAATTTTGATCAAAAACGGGGCAATAATCATCAGAAGAATCGAAAAGACAATTGCGTAACCGACTTCGATCAGCAAATCAAAGTCAAGGGCTTCCTTGAACCGTTTAACATTCTTCGCTCCGTAGTTATATCCGATCAATGGTTGCGCTCCAAAGGCAAAGCCGACCATTACTAAGGTAACGATCGAAGCAATCTTTTGCGTGATTCCCATTGCGGCCACCTGATTTGCTCCGTAAGCTGCTAAAAAATTATTTAATAATGCAATGCCGAAACTTTGCATCAGATTCGTAATCGAACCGGGAATTCCGATTGCTAAGACTTCCCGAAATTCCTTCCAACTAATATGGGCCTGTTTAATGTCAACGTTAATGTACTTGCAGTCGCGAACGGTGTAATAGATCAACAATCCCAACTCAAGGGCATACCCAAGAAGGTTTGATAATGCGACGCCGGCAGCGCCCCACTTTAATCCGAAAATAAAGATCGGATCAAGAATCAAAGATACAACGATCCCGTAAACCGTTGCGAGCATACTTTGTTTTGCTAATCCTTCTGTCCGAATCAGGTTCGTTGGCGTCAATGATGTGATAATGATCGGCGCACCCAAAACGTAAACCCGGTAAAAGGCGGCTGCATACTGATATGTTGCCGTCGTTGCCCCGAGCATGTGTAAAAGCGGTTTTTCAAAAATCATTAGCAAAAACATGACAACTATCCCTAAGCCAATTGAATAGTAAAAACAGACGCTGCTGGTCCGGGCGCTGCGTTCATGTTCTTTTTGACCAAACAACCGCGAGATCACGGAGCTGCCGCCGATTCCGAAAATATCGCCTAAAGCTAACATAAACATGAACAGCGGAGTACAAACCGTAATTCCCGCAACCAGGTCTGTATTCCCCGTTTGCGCAACAAAAAAGGTGTCCGCCAAGTTATATACCATACTGGCGAGCATCCCCATTACGACCGGTAACGAGATCTTAAAATAGACCTGTTTAATTGGTGCTTTCTCAAATAGTTCTTCCACGATATTCTTCCCTTTCCGCGTCGTTTTCATTATTTTTCAACGACCATGATATAATTAAAATATATCATGCTATGTCAAGTTTCAATTTTAGAGAGGATCTTTGAAATGGCAATCTACCTGTATGAAGATAATCGCGGAAAAGTCCTATTTTTAGACTGGTATCGCAAAATTCGCGAAAAGGACCAAAGTATTTACCGCAAAGTCAATGACATGCTGACTCAAATGAACGAACAAACCTTGCCGCTTACCCGGCCAACGGTTAAACGAATGATCTTACGGCTTCCTTACCGGCATTTATACAAAATTCGGTTAGGCAAATACCGGTTGATGTTCATTGCCCAAGACGGAGATTACTTTATCATGCATGCTTTCCGCAAAACGACCCAGAAAACTCCTGATAAAGAGATTCATAAGGTCGACCGCGAAATCAAACAGCACCATTACATTCCGCTGAAGCGTAAAATGCTTGAAGAAAGTGAAGGTTAAATTTTATGGCTGATGTATATTTTCAAAAAATGACGCCGGAAGGTCACCAGCAAATCGTTGACGAAATCGAAGCGCTCAAAGCTGACCGGCCGGCCAAAATTAAACAGTTACAAGAAGCCCGGGCGCTTGGCGATTTATCTGAAAACGCCGAGTACAGTGCTGCTAAACGGGACTTGCGCCACCTTGAAAGTCGGTTGCGTTATCTCAACAAACAACTGCAATATGCTCAAGTAATTGAACCCGAAGATAACGGTGAAGTTGACATTGGAACCGACGTTGAACTTCGTTTTGAAGATGACAACGAGACCGAAACATATCATATTGTCGGTAAACAGGAAGCCAACGTTGACGAGCAAAAGATTTCATTCGATTCGCCGATTGGACGCGCAATCATGCATCAAAAAGCCGGCACGACCGTCGATGTCGTTGCTCCGGCTTCGTCATACCAAGTTACAATCATTAAAGTGAGTGTAAACAAATAGTGGATGAGCAATGCTCATCCACTATTTGTTTAAATTCTTCTTTAAATACTTTTTGGCTTGAACAACCATCCATGCCATGTCAGCGGCAATCTGTTCGTCGCTGCCCTCAATCTCACCGTTAATGTATGATTCAAAAACGCCTCCGATTCCGGCCGCAATAAAATGCTGAATTGCCGGGTCAACGTCTGTTCCATACTCTAATTGCAATCGTTGCAAAACATAATATTGAATTCTCTTCCGAATTAATGCCGAGGCTTGACCATTATAAACGCGTTTAAAAAATTCCCGATGTCTGCCAAGCATTGCCAGCGCTTCCCGGTAAAAGTCAATCGGTTTTGCGTCTGGAATCTGACGGACATTTTCACGAAACGCCTCAAAATGTTCCTTTAAAATTGCATCTAATAAGTCATACTTATCCTTGAAATGCAGGTAAAATGTCTTCCGTTCAACATCTGCTGCATCGCAGATCATCTTGACCGTAATGTCAGCAAACGCCTTTTCCTGAATCAATTCGCCAAATACTTTTTTGATTCGTCCAGTTGTGCGTGCAACCCTTCGATCCATCCTATCCTTTTCTCCTTTTCAATTATTTTCATACCCTAATAATATCTTTTCAAAAATGTTGCAATTCTAATTTTCATGTTCTATTATATATAAGTGTAATAAGAAACACAAGTGTAATTATATACATGTGTTAATTAATTTTAAAGAATTTCGTTTTTTAACAAATTCTTCTTTAATTTAATAGATAATAAAAATATCAATCATATAGGAGGTCATTTTATGAGCAACGCAAAAAACAAGCGTGCCTTGGATATAAATGGCAAACCTTATAGCCGTGGATTACTTATGTTGGTAATCATTATCGGGCTATTCGGAACATTCTTAGCCGGAACAATGCTTGCGACGGCATATCCAACTTTAATGCACGACTTTAACATTAAAGCCAGCACCGTTCAATGGTTATCAACCGGATTTATGCTGGTTACCGGAGTTATGATCCCAATCACTGCATGGATGATGAACCGGTTCAGTTCAAAAAAACTTTACATTATTGGAATGGGCTTATTCTTTATTGGAAATATTATTTGTTTCTGTGCCAATAGTTTCGCCATGCTTTTAACAGGTCGGATCGTGGCAGCCCTTGGAGGTGGAATTTTAACTCCATTAGGACAGTCGATTGCGATGTCAATTTTCCCACCTGAAAAACGGGGAACCATTATGGGAATGGTCGGAATCGCCATTGGGGTTGCCCCTGCAATTGGGCCGACCCTTTCAGGATGGATCATCGATAACGCTAACTGGCGGATGATTTTCGGAATTACCCTTCCATTCATCGGATTAGACTTGTTATTGAGTTTCTTCTTCATGAAGAAGGTTTTGCCAACCAAGAAACTTAAGCTGGATGTTCTTTCAGCAATTATGGCCGTAATCGGCTTTGGTTCATTGCTTTACGGAACATCTGAAGCCGGAAATGATGGTTGGGGATCAATGGTCGTTATTGTTTCGATCATCATCGGTGTAATCTTCATTGCATTATTCAGCTGGCGGCAATTTAAACTCGAAACGCCATTCTTGGATCTGCGTTTATTGAAGAACTGGCACTTCTCATTGGCTTCATTATTAGGCTCAATTGCCCGGATCGCTTTAGTTGGGGTTGAATTGGTTCTTCCGCTTTACATCCAAATCGTCCGCGGCGAATCAGCATTCCATTCAGGTTTGATGCTTCTTCCAGGAGCCTTGTTAATGGGATTGATGAGTCCAATCTCAGGGATCTTATTCGATAAGTTAGGTGCCCGGACATTGGCGATCACCGGGTTGACCTTATTAACATTGGGAACATTCAATTTCACCACGTTAACAACTTCAACGCCAATTATTGAAATCGTTGTGTTATACGCCGTTCGGGTAATGGGAATTACCTTAGTGTTAATGCCATCAACAACGGCTGGTTTGAACTCATTGCCACTCAATAAGATGAATGACGGAACGGCCATCAACAACACGTTACGGCAGACTCTTGGGGCAATTGGAACGGCAATCTTTACAACGGTTTACTCAAATATTCAAAGTGCGCAAATGCCTGGCAAAGCATTGCTTCACAGTGCACCGCTTGAATACAAGCACCAAGCAATTACCGCTGCTTTAAATGGATATCACGGAGCATTCTTTACCGCCGTTGTCTTTGGGTTGATTGGATTAATCCTTGCATTCTGCCTTGAAAAGAACGCCGGATTAGTAAAAAAAGACGTTAATCAAAAAGTAACAAAGGAGGCTTAGAAAATGGTTTTATGGATATTACTTATCAGTATGGTACTTTTTGCCGCAACCTTTATCGGATTAGTTAAAAAGCCAAAACTTCGTTATCCAATTTCGATTTTCTTCTTACTCCTTGCAGGTGCATGTTCAGTTTCACTGATGTTGAATGATTCGCATCACCTTGGAATGAAGAATATCACTGAAACGCAAACAAAAACTTTAGTTTCAACGACGGGGAACAACAGTCCGTTAAAACTGACCGTTTATAAAGCTCTTGGAAATGGCAAAGAAAAGGTCTTTGTTTATCGGACAGCTGATCAGCCAAATAAGAATCAAAAGACCAAGATCGATTACGATGTTACGACCAAGGTTGAACACAGCAATGTTCAAACCCCGCAAGTCGTTATTCAACGGAGTCGTTACACATATAAGAACGATTTTTGGAAGGCCCTGTTTGCCGGCTTAGGCTTGAATAAGGAAACCCATCATTACACCTACATTTTTAAGGTTCCGCAAAATTGGTTTGTTTTGAGCACCAGTCAATTGCAGGCAATGAAGAGTCAGGAAGCCGCTGCCAAAGCACAAATCAAAGATCAAGTGAAAGCTCAATTACCAAACTTGGTCAAGGCGCAAATGATGAAAGAATTGCAAAAG
Organism: Candidatus Ligilactobacillus faecavium; assembly: GCA_019120355.1. Taxonomy (GTDB): domain Bacteria; phylum Bacillota; class Bacilli; order Lactobacillales; family Lactobacillaceae; genus Ligilactobacillus; species Ligilactobacillus faecavium. The sequence goes on along the minus strand of DWVG01000062.1, from coordinate 26,245 downwards.
AATCCAACAATGAACGATCAGCAAAAAGCTCAATTAGAAAAACAAATTACCGTGCAACAGGAAAAGCAACTCGTTGCCAAGCTTGAACAGCAGATGATGGGCAAGTTGATGCCGCAGTTGGAAAAAGAATCATTATAAGATTAAAGGAAGCCGTGAATTGATCACGGCTTTCTTTTAATTTTATATTCGTTTTATAATTTTAATTTAACGACATTTTAATAATTAAATTCGAAACGTTACGAATGTTTAAAGTTATTAATATTTTTGTCAAAGGAAGTTTACAATGTACGTTTTACTTGATGATCAAGAAAACGTCCTCATTGACGAAATTGATTATGTAACGGGAGAACATCATCACCTTTTCGTCGAACCGGAACGAATTGATGCAATCAATTCATACCGCAATAAGGAAGCACGAATTTCTAAATTTTTTCCGTGGTATTCATTTGAGGGCGATTATCATTTAGTAAAAAAGAGTAAGTGGCTTCGAAATTTACAACATCGTTTATCTTTACATAAAAATGCGATTTAAAAAGACGGCTGTGACTCACATCACAGCCGTCTTTTTTCTCTCAAATTATGTTCATTTACATTGGGCGGTATGTCTTAACAACCGGCGTAGCATTCCCGTCATGCCCAAATTGATTCATTTGGTTTGAACAATTATTATTCCATACCATAAAGGTATTTTCATCTTCCCATGCATTAATCAATAAAAATTCAAAGTTATCTTTTTCAGAATGAACCATTACGCTTGAATTCAAGCCGGTCGGCCGTTTAGCCACCGAATCCCATGACTTGAAAATTGATTTGAAGACCTTTTGTTCATCTTCATTAAGGGTCACGTAACGGCATTCAATATATCCGCTTGGTTCATTTTGATCACCAACGACCCCTTCAATTGTGTAGTTTAACCCTGAATGGAAAATCGTCTTCTTGCCAGAATAATCAAGCAACATGTATTCTGAATTACTATCCGTTTCTAAAAACAATTTAAATTGCCGGTCCGGATGATCAGCAATAATCTTCTTTAACTCTTCTAATGGTCCAAATGTTAGACTAATTTCTTGTGCCATCATGTTTTCAAGCTTCCTTTCACAAACCATTCGTCTTCATTATAGCATTCCTGCCAATTAAAATTTATCGATCTTTTTCACGAAATTCACCCTCGATAATATTCGGGTCATTCGGGCCGGGCATTACAAGCGCCGCAATTAAATACAGTAATGTTCCTGCAAACACCGTCCCCGGAAAAATGATCAAGAATGCGCCGATAATCCGCGTAATTGCCTTATCCCAGTTGAAGTATTCAGCAATCCCGCCAAAAACTCCAAGAAAGACCTTATCATTTGATTTTGTTAACCGTTTCCGTTTCTTTGGCATAACCTCTCCTCCTTGCCTCCATTATATGATTTTTGAAATTTAAAACTCAAATCTTTTCTAGTCCTTCTTATTTTTCAAACAATCATAATTAATAATGGTGAATTTTTAATACATAACGCATATGTTCTTCACATCTTTTGGATACGATAGTAGTGTCGCAAAGGCGACCAGTTACTCATGGATTAAATAGAATTGAGATGTTAATATGGACAATCAAATGAATATTGAACGCAACCAAGACATCGTATCAGCTCAGATTACTAAAATTTTAAAATCACGAATTTTTTTAAAAACCGAACACGGAAAGACAATTGTCGTTGAATATCCCCGGAAACAACGCAAAAATCATCAGACCAGACAGCTTTTCACCCAAATTTTAAAGGATATTTGGCATCACCACTTATGGATTCCGGTCAATCAGCGGACAAACCAAATTTTACAGTATGACTGGTTAAGCTAAATAAAAGGCTAGGACAGCTTGTCCTAGCCTTTTATTTGTGGTCTTCTAATGTATTATTCAAATCATCAAGTTTAGCTGCAATGCGGTGTAAAAGGTCTACACTAGTCGTATATTCATCCGAATCCATATCGATCAATCGAAATGAATACGAAACGGCTTCCTTGACGCTTTTCTCCTTTTCCTTTGCCATGGGAGTTAATTCCAAGTAAACCCGTCGGCCATCAACCCCTGACCGGGTCCGCGTTATCCACCCGTTATGTTCCAACCGTCTTAATAGCGGCGTCAGTGTTCCCGTATCAAGGTTCAACCGCTTGCCGATTTCCTTGATCATCATCGGCCGCCGTTCCTCCCACAAAACCAGCATCGTAATGTATTGCGGGTAAGTCAAACCGAATTGGCGTAACGCTTCACTATAAAATTTATTGTAACTTTTCTGAGCTGAATAAATTGCAAAACACAATTCGTCTTCAAGGTGATATGGTTTATGGTCTAACATGATAAATCCTCCAAATTATCCTTCAATCTTTGAATTAATCCCTATAAATCATCTATTTGAATTTGGGGGCGATCACAATGTAACGGTATGGATCGTTTCCATGTGATTTCGCCTTAACATGTTTATTTGAAGCAAGGGTTTTGTGCACAATTTTGCGTTCCATTGCCGGCATTGGACCTAACTTAAATGCCCGTCGCTCAACGATTGCCCGCTCTGCCAAATCGGCCGCGATCCGTTGCAATTCTTCGCGCCGCCGTTCCCGGTAATCACCAACATCAAGAATCAACCGGTAACGCCGTTTGACCTGCTTATCAAAACAGGCCTGGGCCAAAATCTGCAAAGCATTCAATGTCCGTCCATGTTTGCCAATCAACAATCCTTGCTGATCGGTATCAAAGTCAAAGTACACGTTGCGCCGATCAACTGTCACCGAGATCTCAGTGTCGATTCCTAACTGACTGATAATGTCATCCAGGTAATTACCAACGGCTTGAACAGCATCATCAACTGATTCGTCTTCTTTGACAGTTTCATCCTTAAATGAATCTTCTGCCGGTTCTTCTTCACTTTCATGAATTTCAGCCGTAATTTCATCTTCTAATTGATTTGAATATTGATCATCAATTTGATCATCGGATTCAAGAACCGTGATCTCAACTTCCGCCGGCTTTCTCCCAATTCCTAAAAAGCCCTTGCGTCCTTCACTTATAACAGTCACTTCAACTTGATCACGGCCAACCCCTAAATCTGCTAAGCCTTTGCTTAAAGCTGCATCAACGGTTTCACCAGCGTATCTCATTGCGTTCCCTCCGTATGTAAATCTAATTCCATATTATAACCTAATCACGGGATTGTGCAAAATCATGACCCAGCATTTTTTGATTGCTGAGGGTACAAAAAAAGGACCGTCATCCGTCCAGTCCTTGCCGCTATTTTTCCGTCAACTGTAATAGAATTGAGATTGCTTCTTGGTAGCTTACCTGGTTTTGATTCATAACTTCCTTCACCAATTCTTCCGTTGACATTTTACTTGAAATTGTCACTTTCAAAGCCCCCACACTGCGAACGTTTGTTTGTTTTGATCACTACTTGATTTATTTTAGCGCGGTTTTTTCTAAAAAAAAAGCCCTAAAATTAATTAAAAAATTTTACTTGACAGGATTATCAGCGTAATTCTGCCCGTTTGCCCTTGGTAAAAAAATTTTTGGCAAAATAAATTTCTTAGTTTTTATTAATATTTGTTAAAATGCCGGTTTATCAACATTCAGCATTCAATTTATCTCAAAATTATTCATTTGAAAATCAGCATGAAAACATAAAAAGCCTATCATTTAATGATCAATGATAAGCTTTCAGTTTAATTATAATTAAGATATAAATTAACTATGCCATTTCCTGCCGAGCGGAAAGGTTCGCAAATTTATTGTGCGACTTAATGAACAGCAACTTAACTGTTCCCCGCGCTCCGGCCCGGTTCTTTTCGATGATCAACTCAACTTCACCTGCATCTGGATCATTATCTTCTGCCGGTGAATCAGCCTCATCATCGTCGCCGGCATCCGCCCGTTCATAATAATCATCCCGGTACAAGAACGCAACAATATCCGCATCCTGTTCGATTGATCCTGATTCCCGAATATCTGACAATACCGGCCGTTTATCCTGCCGTTGTTCAACACCACGAGAAAGCTGTGACAGCGCTAAAATCGGGACATTTAATTCCTTCGCCAGCTTTTTTAACTGCCGGGAAATTTCAGAAACTTCTTGTTGCCGGCTTTCTTTATTTGAACCTTCGATCAGCTGCAGATAATCGACAACGATAAACCCAATGCCGCCTTGTTCCTTGGCCAGTCGCCGGCACTTTGCCCGAATCTCTGACATTTTGATTCCGGGAGTATCATCAATAAAAATGTTGGTGTTCGCTAACGTTCCGATTGCGACCGTCAAATCGTTCCATTCATTGCCTTCAAGATTCCCATCCCGTAAATGATTGGCATTGATCCCGCCTTCCGCACAGATCATCCGGTTAACCAATGATTCGGCACTCATTTCAAGGGAGAAGATTGCAACGTTGGTATTTGATGCTTTCCCGACATTTTGAGCAATATTCAGCGCAAAAGCTGTTTTCCCAACGGCTGGACGAGCAGCAAGGATGATCAAATTATCCGGTTGCAGGCCTGAAATCATCTTATCAAAATCATGATAGCCCGTTGAAAGCCCCGTAATTTCATCATCACTTTGAGCAAGATCCTGCACCTTGACCAACGCCTGATCCAAAACCTGACTAATGGGCTTAAAGCCGGCGCTATTTCGGTTTTCAGAAACGTCCATGATTTGCCGTTCAGCACTTGCTAAGATATCGTCGACTTCTTCATCGCCGTTTTGAGCTTCATTTTTAATGTTATTGGCCGTATTGATCAACCGCCGTAAAGCTGCCTTTCCCTGAACGATCTTGGCATATTCCCGCACGTGACTGCTTGATGGAATGTTGCTTAGCAATTCGTCAAGGTAAACCGCTCCGCCGGCATCTTCAAATTGATTCGACCGTTTCAATTCATTGGAGACCGTCAACGGATCAATCTTGTCGCCGGCGTCATCCACGGCAATCATTGCTTTAAAAATCACTTGGTTTGCACGGTTATAGAAGTCATCAGGAGTCACAAATTCAATTGCTTCAGCCAATGCATTTTCGTCAAGAAAAATTGACCCTAAAACCGCCTGTTCTGCCTGCGCATCATGCGGCATCACATTTTCGATTTCTGAATTATTATCCACCGAACTGGTTCCTTTCTTTTTAAGAAGTTGTCATCAAAATCATAACGCAAAATTGATTTCGCGCCAATCCATTTCATTCAAATAAAAAAGAAGGCGTGACCCGCGTCACAACCTCCTTATAATTCAATTTCAAAGCTTTTTTACTGTTCAGCAATGTGAACCCGAATCTTAGCTGAAACTTCATTGTGGAGCTTAACAGGAACATTGACATAGCCCATTGACCGAATCGGTTGAGCAAGTTCCATTTTACGCTTATCGATCTTAATACCATATTGCTTTTGTAATGCTTGGGAAATTTGTTTTGAAGTGACTGAACCGAATAAGCGTCCGTCTTCACCGGCTTTAGCCTTCAATTCAACAACATATTTCCCTGATTCAAGTCTTTCTTTCAATTCTTTGGCTTCAGCCAAAATTTCAGCTTCCTTTTTTGCTTCTGCTTTTTGTTGAGCTCGTAATTGACTCATTGCGGCTGCATCCGCTTGTTTGGCTTTTCCGCTTTTAATTAAGAAATTGGCATAACCGTCTGCCATGTTTTTAACTTCGCCGCGCTTTCCTTTACCGCGAACATCTTGTGTAAAAATTACCTTCATTGTGATTCCTCCTAGTCTTCCGTTTCAGGTTGAGGTTCCTGTTCTTCATTTAAAATCGCAAGCACTTTTTCACGTGCATCCAAAACACTAATATCTTTAATCTGGGTCGCAGCGTTTGCAAGGTGACCGCCGCCGCCCAGTTCTTCCATGATAACCTGAACATTGATCGTCCCGTCACTGCGAGCTGAAATTCCAACAGTGTGTTCGTCCCGCCGGGTAATTGCAAACGTTGCTTGAATTCCGCTGACTTGCAAAAGCGAATCGGCAGCTTGAGCAGTAATTACCGAATCGTAAATCTTGTCATCCTCACCGACACACAATGCAACGTTATCAATGAATTCAGTCCGATCGATCAAATGGTTCCGCTGCATGTAGCTTGATTCACTTTCCTTCATGAAGTGCCGAGCCATTGTCAGGTCGGCCCCCATTGACCGCAAATAACTTGCAGCATCAAAGGTTCGTGTCCCGGTTCCTTGAGAGAACGATTGCGTATCAACAATGATTCCGGTCAGCATCGCCGTTGCTTCAAGCGAATTGATCGGTTCACTATCCCGTGATTGATATTCAAACATTTCAGCAATCAACTCGCACGTTGAACTGGCATACGGTTCAATGTATACCAAAATCGGATTTTCAGGGAATTCTTCTCCCCGCCGGTGATGGTCAATGATCACGACCCGGTTTGAAAGCCGATCATACAGTTCTTGACTGATTGAAATCGACGGCTTTGAATGATCCGCTAAAACAAGCAAACTGCTTGGAGTAATTTTTTCTAACGCCTCAGCCGGTGAAATAATACTATCCTTGATTTCAGGATACTTTCCCAGCTCATCAATCAACCGCTGGACATCCGAGTGAATGTTATCCTGGTTCAAAATGATCCAACATTTCTTCCCGTTCATTGCTGCGATCCGGCGAATTCCTAGACAAGCCCCAATCGCATCCATATCCGGCCGTTTGTGACCCATTACAAAGACCTGATCAGACTGCTTCAGCAATTCGCTCAAGGCTTGGGAAATCACCCGTGCCCGAACCCGCGTCCGTTTGGCCATCGGGTTCGTCTTTCCGCCGTAGAACCGGGCTTCGCCATCTGATTCCCGGACAACGACCTGATCACCGCCCCGCCCAAGGGCAAGGTCCAAGTTGGATTGCGACAATTCAGTCAATTCGTTTAAATCGTCTTCACCATATGCAATTCCAATACTCAACGTGATCGGTGAATTACTCTTGAACGTCCGTTCCCGAATCTTATCAAGAATCGAGAATTTTTGCTGTTCAAGTTCCCGCAGTGTTCCCGTATAACCGATCATAACGTAATGATCTTCATCAACGCGTTTCAAAAACATTCCAAACTTTTTAGCCCAGTCTGAAAGGGCACTGGTAACAAAGTTACTCAGGTTTGAAATATCCTTATCACTCATGGCCTTTGAAATTTCGTCGTAGTTATCCAGGAAAATCTGCCCGATCATAACGTGTGAATCGTCATACCGGCGCTGAATCTCAGCGTAATGGGTAATATCCATCATGTAGGCCACGCCAATGTCCTTTTGGATCAACAAATCAAAATCATGGTCATGCCAGTGAATCCGGTGGCGTTCCTTATCATCATAATGGTCCTGTAAAATCGTAGCAAGAGCTTCATCCAAGTCGCTGATCTTCTTGCCTAAAACATCTTCTTTGCCAAAATACCGCTGCATGTACGGATTGATCCATTCGATCTCATACTTGTCATTAAAGAAGATCGTTCCGATCGGCATTCGAATCAAACTGTCCTGACCGCCGCGTTTCAGCCGGTAAGACAGATCTGAAATATATTCACTTGTTTCTTCTTGTAAGTGTTGCAACATTGTATATGCAACTGCCAGTGCGGCAATTGTCAAAACTAAAACAATTATCCCAACGATTGGACTTATAAAAAATGCCAGTCCATCACTTACAATTGCTAGTCCGAGAATAAATAATGCAATCAGCCGCATCCGCCTGTCTTGCATAAATCCTGGGATTCGCCAAAGTTTTTTTGACTTTCGCTTTTCCATAACTTCCCTCGTTTTAATTCATAATCTAAAATTAGCGGTAAACTTCCATTAAGTATTTTACCACATTCTGGAATTCCTTCAGAATCTCCCGGCTAAAGGCTTTAAACTACAAGAAAAAGCCCCGAATAATCGGAGCTTCTTCTTGGTTATGAGTTATTTGATTGTTTTTAGTATACAATTCATTAATTCGTTTGTCATTGAATTTAATAAATTTTTATGATTAATTTTCATGCGTCTTTGCTGTCCGGAACCAACCTTTGCGACTAAAGAAAGCATACATGTCATTCAAGAAGAAAATCGAATAACTGAAGATCAATGCAAAGTTGCCAGCGCCTTGAAGCATCGTTTGAATCCATAATGCGATCGTGATCACTGATGATAACGTCCAAACAAAATACTGTTCCCGCTTCCGGTTAAGTTCAAGCAGTGATCCAGTAACTGACATCGCTAAACTCATACTGTCAAGAAAGACCCGCGGATCATTGGTTAAACTGAAAATGTAATGCAAAACAGCCCACGCGATCAAGAAGAAGATGCCGTACTTGATCCAGTCAAACCAACTATCAAATTTTTCAGCTTTAATATCATCATTCCACTTCGGGTCTAAAATACAGAAAATATCAAGGAATAAAATATAACCGATTTGTTCCCAAGCATTCGCATAGTTATGCGCAATGAAGGCAGTCGTTGCAATGCAGATCGCACTTGTTAATCCCGCCCAGCCTTGAATTCCTGAACGGTTTGAAATTCCGATAACACATGCAACTGAAAGGTTCCCGCCAATAAACGCAATGATTGAAGTTACTGGGTGGGCACTAAATGACTGAACCATTGACCACACTTGTAAAATAAAGTTAAAAATCAAAAGGCCGTAACTAAACCAGCCCCACCCGCGGCACTGATCGATCAACCATTTAAAATAGCCTTTCCGAAAAATGTTTTTTGAATATTCTGGTAAGTGCGTCAGCACATCTTTATAACGACTAAACATCGAATCAACTTCCTTTCCATTTTTAAACAACGTCCCTCATTATACATACATATTGTGGTTTAATCAACTAAAAATCTATATATTGTGTTAATCATCTTTCGGCCCTTTCCTAATTTTTATTCTTGAAACGGTTCGTAAAATTCGTCCGTTCAATGCCAAAAAGTGATAAAATCAAACTATATTTGAAAGGAGAAGCGCGATGAAAAAGAAAACTATCTGGAAAACAATTGTAACTGCCAGTGCGGCAATTACCTTAATGGGAACTGCACCAACGGTTCTTAACCAAATTCAAGCTGCGCAAACCGAACAAACCGACTCAAACACGAACACTAACAGTCAATCAAATAATGATAAAACTTTAAGCTCAGCATACGTTGTCTATGGGGCCGGAACTTCAAGTGAAGTCCGTTCACAATTAAACAAGATTTTTGGCGTTGACTCGTCATTTAAGGAACTGACCGCAACGGCTGCTGACTACAATAAGTACATTGCCAACGGAACATCTGACACGACAAATGCCGCAATGATCAGTTCCGTTGCGATCGCTCCAAGTGATCCTGGTTCAGGGGTCAAGGTCAACATCAAAGACTACCAGGGCGATAACAACATTACCGAAGTAACAGCCCAACAATATGCCATGGTTGCTCAAATGGCCGGGGTGACTGACGTCACGATCGTTGTAACTGCCAACCGGCCCGTTTCCGGGGAATCAGCTTTAACCGGCGTTTACGAAGCCCTTGCAGCTAACGGGATTCAATTGAATACTCAAAATACTGCCAGTGCTAACCAAATGCTGAACGCGACCCAATCAGCAATCGATGCCAACAAGAACAATACTAAGTATCCTGGTCAGTTAATGGCTGCCGTTGGTGAAGTTTCAAAGCAAATTTCACAACAAAAACAACAAAATAACGGTCAAGATCTTGCAACTAAGCAGGATATTCAAGCCATGTTGAATAAGGCTTTAGCTGAACATGGAATCGCAAATGAAACAACGAATAACCAAAAGGAACAGATCACCAATGCGTTGATCAATTTCCAAAATTCACCAATTTCAGCTGATAAATCATACACTAAGAACGTTGACAACACGATTCAAAACGTTAAAGATTCAACCGGGAATTTGATGAATAAAGCCAAAAACTGGATGAACAGCAAACAAGGTCAAGCTGCTGCGCAAGAAGCCAAGAACTGGTTTGAACGGTTCATTGATTGGATCAAGAGTTTATTTGGCTGGAATTAATTTCATTTAATAAGACACAAAAAGAGGATGTGACTTTGCAGTCACATCCTCTTTTTATCTGCTTTTCATATAATCGGGTTTCAAAACAAACGAAGCTCGTCTTGAACGTTTTGTTACTCTTTCTTTTTATTCATACGGATCTTCTGAAACTTTCTTCTTGATCAAGCCCATAATGATTCCGGCAACAATTGAACCAATTACGGTTGCTAAGATGTATGCCCACCAGTTAGTTGCTAATGGAGTTACCCATAAACCACCGTGAGGAGCCGGGACACCGATCTTCATTAAGCCAACGATTGCACCGCCGACTGCTGAACCGACGATACATGATGGAATAACGCGCAATGGGTCAGCCGTTGCGAATGGAATTGCCCCTTCAGTAATGAATGAGAATCCAAGAACCCAGTTGGTTACCCCGGCTTGACGTTCTTGCTTAGTAAACTTGTTCTTGAATAAGACCGTTCCGATTGCCGTTGCAAATGGCGGAACCATTCCCCCAACCATAACGGCAGCCATTAAAATGGCAGCAGTTGTTGAGTGTGGGTCGTTAGCAAATGCACCTGAAGCGAAAACATAAGCTGCTTTGTTGAATGGGCCGCCCATATCGATTGACATCATTCCTGCAAGAATCATTGTCAATAGAACAAGGTTTCCGGTTCCCATGCTGTTCAAGAAGTGCGTAATTACCAAGTTAATGCCTGAGAAGATTGGGTTGATGATGAAGAACATGATCAAAGCAATCAGCAGTAATCCAAGGATTGGGTAAATCAGCATTGGTTTCATTCCTTCAACTGATTTTGGCAACTTGGCAAATAACTTCTTCAAGCCAACCATAATGTATCCAGCAATGAAGCCGGCGGCGATTCCACCTAAGAATCCAGCACATGCTCCGGCATTGGCATGGAAGTTAGCTTGGTAGACGCCACCAAATGAACCCTTGTAGACCATTGCCATGAAACCGCCGACGAACCCTGGCATCAAAGCTGGTTGATCGCCGATTGCTTCAGCAATGTATCCGGCAAGAACCGGAACCATGAAAGCAAAGGCCATATTCCCGGCATTGTTCAAGAACTTGAATGCCAAGCTGTGGCTTCCGCCCATGTAGTTTTCAACAACAAATGAAAGGGCCATTAAGATCCCACCGCCGATAACGAACGGTAACATGTGTGAAATTCCGTTCATTAACTGCTTGTAGATGTTAGCCCATACGCCGCCGTTTGATGATTCTTCGGCGGTTTCACCTTCATCACCAGTTGCGTGGAAGACTGGAGCTTTTTCATCCAAGATTTCTTGAATCAATGCTTCCGGTTCTTTGATTCCGGCAGTAACTGGCTTATTAACTAAGTGCTTGCCATCAAACCGGGCCATCTTAACCTTCTTGTCGGCCGCAATGATAACCCCTTTGGCACGCTTGATTTCATCAGCAGTTAATTCATGTTTAACCCCTTCTGAACCATTTGTTTCGATCTTGATGTCAACGCCCATCTTCTTGGCCGTTTTCTTCAAGTTTTCTTCAGCCATGTAAGTGTGGGCAATTCCGTTTGGACATGCTGTTACCCCAACGATATATGGCTTATCGCTTGAAGCTAGAGCTTGTTTTTCCGCTTCTTCTTCAGCCTTGTTTTCAGCTTCCTTTTCGGCAACGGCCTTGGCAAAGATGGCTTGAACTTTGTCCGGCGTATCAGCTTTCTTTAATGCTGCAACAACGTCCGGATTCATCAAAACTTGCGACAATGCGGCTAAAGCCTGCAAGTGAGTATTGTCGCCGCCTTCAGGAGCAGCAATCATGAAGAAGAGGTGCGCTGGTTGACCATCCATCGAATCATAGTCGACCCCTTTAACGCTGCGCGCAAACATTACGGCTGGTTTATTAACTGCCTTATCGTGTGCGTGCGGAATCGCAATTCCATCGCCCATTCCAGTTGAGCCTTCTTCTTCACGCTTTAAAATATCTTTTTTGTAAAGTTCTTCATCATTGATGATTCCCTTTTCGTAGTAGTGATGAACCATTTCATCAATAACTCCAGCCTTAGTTGTGGCTTTCAGGTTCATGATCATGATATCCTTCATCAATAACTTGCGAATATCCATGATTTTTCCCTCCTTTAATTAGTATTCTGTAATTTTGATTTGCGGCAAAATTTCATCGATTTTGGCGCGGGTTGCCAAATCTTCAGAAAATGCGGTGGCTGATCCGCTCGCAAGACCATACCGGAATGCTTCGACTGGATCCCTGGTTTCAGCAAACGTTCCGGTAAAACCAGCAAGCATTGAATCGCCGGCCCCAACAGAATTGATGACCGTTCCCTTTGGTGCTAATGAACGGTAAACCTTATCCTTCGTAACCATTAAGCCGCCATCGCCTGCCATTGAGATCAATACGTGTTGAGCACCCATCTCAAGCAACTTCTTGGCATATTTCACGATGTCATCCATCCCGTTGAATTTCACGTGAAACATTTCAGCTAATTCATGGTTATTCGGTTTAACAACTAATGGGTGTTCCGGCAACGTCTTCAACAAGCTGTCACCCGTCGTATCAATTACAAATTGAGCGTCCTTTGACCGGATGATCTTGATCAAATCGAAGTAAAAATCATCACCCAATCCAGGAAGAAGACTGCCAGCAAACACGACCGTGTCATCTGCCGTTAAGTTATCAAATTTTGCCTTGAACTGATCAAGTTCGTCAGCTGATAATTGCGGGCCCTTACCGTTAATTTCGGTTTCTTCTTGGGCCTTAATCTTAACGTTGATTCGGGTATTCCCCTTAATTGAAGTGAAGTCAGATTTCAAGCCGACCTTCTTCAATGCATCTTCGACAAAGTTGCCGGTAAAGCCGCCTAAGAATCCCCAAGCAACACTTTCGTGACCAAGTTCTTGAAGAATCCGCGAAACGTTGATTCCCTTACCGCCGGGAAGCATGTTGTCATAATCCATCCGGTTGACTTCGCCAAGCGTTAAATTTTGTAACTGAACGATATAGTCAATTGATGGATTGACCGTAACTGTGTAAATCATTCTTGAACCTCCTCAACTCTCGTTTGACTCTTAAAAGAATGAAGCAGCTTTGCCGGAAGTTTTTCAACGATGATCGTTGCGGCATTTAACGGGGCAACGTTCACAAAGGATACCTTATTAAACTTCGATGAATCAGCAAGCACAAACGTGGCCTGCGAGCTTGTTAATGCCTGTTCCTTAATTGCGGCTTCATCTGGATCTGGCGTTGTGTAACCATCCTGATCAATGCCGTTGATTCCAAGGAATGCTTTATTAAATCGCAGTTTGCTTAACTGATTCAATGCATCGACCCCAACGATTGCTTTGGTCGTTTCTTTCAAAAGGCCGCCAACCATAATCGTTTTGATGTGCCGTTCCGCTAAAGCCGAAGCATGCAAAATTCCGTTCGTTACCACCGTGATTCCTTGATTCTGCGGTAAATAATCGACCATTGCAAGGGTCGTTGTTCCGGCATCAAGGAAAATCACATCTTCGGGTTTAACATGCTGCGCTGCTTGTTTACCAATCAGCTCTTTGGCATGCGGATGTTGGGACGCTTTGCCAAACATGTCCGGTTCATTCTGTAAGGTATAACTGATTTTTGCACCCCCGTGGACCCGTTCCAACATTCCTTTCTCTTCAAGCGTTTGTAAGTCGCGCCGGACTGATGATTCTGATCCGTGGGTTTGGTCGCAAATTTCCTGAACCTTCACAAATTGATTGGCTTTCAGCATCTCCAAAATCATTTGTTGCCGTTCTTCTGCAAGCACTTTCATTCCCTCCACGTCAATAGTTTAGCATTATTAATAATCAAATTCAATCACATTCAGTCAAATTCATTCATTTTTATTCAAAAAATGAGCAAAAGTAATCAAAAAAAGAAGAAGGTGTGCCAAAACATCAAAAACGACCGTGGTGGAAGCCGAAAAGCGAACGAATCGCGGCAGCAGAGATTCGGAAATTTTCGAACTTTACTAGCTTCGCATCGTAGCTTCGTTTGTTTTGGAGCTCGATTATGCGAAGACAGCAAAGAGGCTGTGATTTACATCACAACCTCTTCTAATTCAACACATACTTTTCAACCGCTAACCCTAAGCCATCGTGGTTGTTATCTTCCGTAATCACTGAAGCAGCTTCCTTCACATGCGGGTTTCCATTTCCCATCGCAACGCTGAATGGAATCTGTTCAAGCATTGAAAGGTCATTGTTTTCATCCCCCGCGACCATAATCTCATCCGATTTGATTCCAAGCTGAGCTGCCAGTTCCAACACTGCATGGCCTTTTGTTGCGTTCACGTTGTTAAATTCCAAGAACCACGGTGCACTTCTGACGATTGCGTACTTTTGATAAAGTTCTTCAGGGATTTGGTCAAGTTGCGCCGCAATCTTTTGGGCTTGATCGACCCACATAAATTTCGCGGCATCCATCCCCGTCGGTAAATCTTCAAGCCGCCGATACCTTAATGGCATGTGAGTATAAAAAGCATCTTCAACCGAGTACTTGCTGATGTCTTGATTCGTAACGTAAATTTCAGAGTTCAGCGTCACGACTTGACTTTTGATTCCCAAATCATCCGCCATTTTAATAAAATCAATGCATTCTTTATCAGTCAGACCATTTTCAAATACAACTTCGCGCTTGCCAACATTCATTACCTGCGCTCCGTTAAATGTGATTGCATAGTCGTCATTCCCCGTTAACCCTAACTCTGTTAAATAGTCTTGAATTCCTGAAACCGGCCGACCGCTGCACAGCACAACGTAAATTCCGCGTTTCCGGGCTTCTTTAAGAGCGGCAACGGTCCGCGGCATGATTCGTTTATCATCCGTCACCAATGTTCCGTCAATATCCGTTGCAATCATTTTAATTTTCATCAGAAAGCCTCCTGCGATTTTTGAAATCGTTTTCTAATTAATTTTAGCTTACCATATAATCTTTCACTCTTTAAGATTTTTTTGTAAAATGAAAACAGATATTCTAAGGAGGGATATTTATGTTTACAATGATTCCTGACGATTATCCTGAAGCAATCGCTAAGTTATCTTGGCTTAAAGCTCATGGATATCCAGATGCAACTGAAGAAGGCGTCTTACGCGACACGGTTCTTTCAGGAACTCAAGACCTTTTTAACGAAGCCCTTGAAGAATCTTACTGGACTGTTTTGTGGGATGTTCAAGATAAAAAAATGTGGGTGCGCGGCGTTCAAAGCGAACGGGTCGGTGAACTCGTTCCCCGGAAAGGATTTGAAACCTTTGAAGATGACTTCAAGGATGACGCATATCAATTCTGGGAAAATCTCGGGACCCAAGTCCGCAGCATCGTCGGCAGCGAATAAAAAGCAGGTGCAATAATGAAACATCTTAAACGCAATTTAATCCTGATTTTCATTGCTGATACCCTGTTATTGATCGCTTGCCTTGCATTTACGGTTCAAAAATTTATTCACCACCCGCAAATGTCGCTGGAACTGATCATTTTATTGATCTTTGATTTTATCGTTTTAAGTACGTTCTGCTCGTTATTAACGATTGCTGTTCAGTACATTATTCGCAAAATCAAAGCACGGAAAAAGCAAAAAGAAAACCAATAGTAAAAAAAAAGAGAGGTTGTGACATAAGTCACAACCTCTTTGCTATCCCTGCATAATTGAGTTCCAAAACAAACGGAGCTGCGACGCGCAGCTAGTGAAGTTCAAAAACCTCCAAACCTATGATCCGCGCTTCCACCACACTCGTTTTTTACGTTTTGTCACCCTTCTTAATTAATTTTTCTTTTCCCGTTTCCGGCTTGAAACTTCATAGAAGATCAATGCAACGGCCCCGAAGAAGATCGGCCCGATTGCTGTCCAAAACGCGGTACTGTACTGATGAACAAGAATTGGTTGAATAATCGTAAACAAGATTCCGCCTGAAAGAACGATCAAGCACAATGCAACGATCATATTTGTCCAGAACTTATTCTTAAAGAACTCAAATGGACGGTCAATGTCCTTCAACTTCTTAAAGAATGGGAAAGCCCCTACCAAGAATAAGTATGGGAACGTTGTTGATACGTTTGACATGTTCGTCAAAATCGTGAAGAACTTGCTTGCAGCTGAACCCCCAAATGAAATGAAGAAGATAAAGACACAAACAACGATTGCTTGGATCCACATTGCAAACGCCGGCATTCCAGCCTTGTTCAACTTCGTAACCTTTTCAGGCCATAAGTCTGGGTCTGAACCCATAATGAATGACTTGATCGGTGAGTAAGTCATAATGAAGAAACTTCCGATAACGGCAAGTAAAATACTGAAGCCAGTGAACCGGGTCATTAAACTTCCGAATAACAATGCGGTGTGATGTGAAACGCCGATCGCATTTCCGAATGCCACCCCTAAGTTCCCCATCAAAACATATGTAACATTTCCAAGGGTTACTTGACCGCCGCCAAAGACGTGCCGCCAGTTTGTACTGAAGCCCCACATGAAAATCGTTAAGGCGTAACCAACTGCAATGATCGCCGTTGCAAACAAGATTCCGCGTGGAAATGTCTTTTCCGGTTCATCCAAACTATCCATGATTCCGCCCATGGTTTCCATTCCGCCGTATGCGAAGATGGCATAAACGATGAATGAAATCATCGCGATCGGCGTTGTAAATTGGGCATTTGGTGAGTGAATGAATGAACTCATTCCGCTAACCGGTTGTGCTAAGTGGCCGTGGTTGAAGGCCAAAACTAAAATACTGATAATCAAGAACAGACCGTTAACAGCAAGGTTAAAGGCTCCGCCGACCGTTGAAACCTTTGCGATCGCATCCATTCCGCGTGATGAGAAGAACGTTACGATCAAGACCCCAACGATTCCGATTACCCCCAAAGTTTCAACTGAAGATAAGCCGAATAAGTGCCATGATGAAGTTGTATCTTTCCCAAAGATCACTGATGACAATGGGATACAGAAACTTGAAGCCGTTTGAACAAGCCAAACAATCCAGGCTGCCAACCAAATGAAAGTCCCAACAAAGGCCCATTTTTCACCGATTGACCCTTCAAGCCATGAATAAATTCCACCCTTTGCTTCTTTAAAAGATGATCCGTATTCGGCCAGCATCAAGCTAACTGGTAAGAAGAATACCAACGCTGCTAAAATGTACCAAATAATACTTGCATACCCCATCTGCATAAATGCCCGGGGCGTGTTGGCAAACCCGTAGATTGATGAAATGATCATCATTACCAGGGTCGCCAAACCGATTTTTTTCGTTTTCGATGATGATTCCACGAATTAAAATTCCCTTCAAATTAAAATATACAGGTAAAATTATAGCACTCTAAGAAAAGATGACAAAATTCTTTGACATTTTTAATTTTATTGATAAAAAAGCGAGACTGGAACCTATAATCCAGTCTCGCTCAAAGGCTTATTCCTTTTTAATGTTATTCGTCTTCAATATCTTCCATATCTGCTTGGATCTCTTTAGCCGTCGATTCTGGCGTCCGGGCAATCATGACATCGCACTTCGCGGTCCGCATTACGTATGATGCAACGGAACCAACGATGATCCGCTTGAAGAAGTTCTTTCCGGTTTCACCAACGATGATCAAATCGTTTTTATATTCTGGTTGAAAATCTTCAACAATAACGGTTTTCGGATTTCCGAACCGCAAGTGAACGGAAATTTTATTCTTTGGCAATCCTTCTTCAATCAGGTGTTCTTTCAGATCATTGATGTATTGTTCACATTCTTGTTCTTCTTTATAGATACGTTCGCCATCAAGAGTAATTCCGGCATTGCCGTATTCCAGCGAATTCATATCGAGCACCCATAAAACATCAAGGTGAGCGTTATTTCGCTTAGCAATGTTCAACGCATCCATCAATGCAATTTCTGATCCCTTTGAACCGTCGATTCCAACTAAAATATTTTTATAGCCTAATACCATGACCAACACTCCCATCCACTTTTCTATTTTCATGATAATTTTATCATATTGAGTTTTCAAGTAAAGGTTTTCATTTATTTGAATATAGTAAAAGGACTGCAACCTCTGTCACAGTCCTCAACTTTATTGCTTATTCTTCATCCAACAAAATCTTATGCTTTTCCTTCAATTCAGCAGCCTTTTCCGCTGTTAAATTGCCAAGTTCAACTAACTTATCTTCGATCATTTCTAAGACTTCGACCCGGTCTTCCATGTTCGTAACAAAGTCATACTTATCGCCATCGATCACTAGCATTGGTGATGCATCATATTCATCACGCCAAATATCGTATTGCTTAAGCAACCGGTGATAGTAATCAACCAATGACGGATCGTTTTCAACTAATTCGTATTCACGGCCGCGCTTTTCGATCCGCTTGAGCATCGTATCATATGAAACCTTGATCGTAATCATCAAGTCCGGTGATTTTTTATGGGAAGCAAATGGTAATTCTTCCATCATGTTCGCAAGCAAGCTCTTATAAATATCGTATTCAACTTCCGTTGCGTTACCCATTTCGGTGTTCATCCGCATGAAGATTTCGTCTTCATAGATTGAACGGTCAAGAATGTTGTTGTCCTCTTGCATTGCCTGCTTGATCATTGCAAACCGCCGATTCAAGAAGAACGTTTGCAATAAGTATGCGTATGGGTTAGTTGCTTCTTCATCGCCGGCTGCCCGTTTCTTAGCGGCAATTTCGTTTCCTTTATAAAAAAGCGGTAATACCGGATTGTCCTTTACCGGTTCATAAAATGCCTTAGTCCCTAATTCATCTGATAAAATTTCCGTTAAACTTGATTTACCAGACCCAATAATTCCTGAAAGTGTAATCAAAATGATAGATGCATCCTTTCTTCCGGGTTCATTGTCTCCCTTGATTTTCTTGTTTGCGATTCATAATTCCGTTAACAAGCACTCTTAATCATACGCCGATTCCCCCGAAAAATAAAGCTACATTTTGGGGGTCATGATTTACCCAATCACTAGATATGGTAAGTAAGAAAGCGGATTTTTCGGAAATCCCGTTAGCAAATTTTAAAAATTTATTCGCAGTTTTTTTGCATTCATTGCGGATTCAATATGGTAAAATAATTCTAACAAAAAGTAAGTGAGGTAATTATTAATGAATCCACAAGAAGAACGCCAACACATTCTTGATGTTTTTCACCGGCGGTATGCAACCAAAAAATTCGACCCGAATAAAAAAATCAGTGACGCTGATTGGCAAACGATTATTGAAGCCGGCCGGTTATCACCAAGTTCCTTTGGCTATGAACCATGGAAGTTTCTTTTAATTGAAAATCCTGAAATCAAGGAAGACTTGAAAAAAATCTGCTGGGGCGCAGTTAATAGTCTGAACGGGGCAAGCCACTTCGTAATCATCCTTGCTCGAAAGAACGTTACGATCAATAGCCCGCACGTTAAACACATGGTTGAAGACGTGATGGGCGTTGATTTCGACGTTCACTCACCCCGCAGTGAAAAATTCAAGAGTTTCCAAGAAAACGACTTTGATTTAAACAGCGACCGGGCATTATTTGACTGGGCAAGCAAACAAACCTACATTCCGTTGGCCAACATGATGACGGTCGCCGCTGAACTTGGAATTGACAGTTGCCCAATTGAGGGCTTCAACCGGGCAAAGGTCGATAAGTATTTAGCTGATAAAGGAATCATTGATCCAAATGAATTCGGCGTTTCAGTGATGCTTGGCCTGGGCTACCGTGATCAGGAACAGCCAAAGAAGACCCGGCAACCGTTAGATGAAGTATTGGAAGTTATTAAATAATTTCATTGATAAAAAAGATTGGATTTCAAAACGAAATCCAATCTTTTTTGTTAAAACGCTCCGCCGCCAGAGCCACCGCCGAAGCCGCCGGAACTGCCTCCGCCAAAGGAATCGCCCCAAGCATCAAAGGCACTCCAAGAACTTCCACTATTAACACTTACATCATGGAAAGCACTTGAAAAAACATCAATGTACATAGTTGTAAAGTAAAAATAATTATACAACGCTGACGTACCAAGGTCTTCGCCAAAATCAATTCTTAATTTTCGTGATAATTCTTTTGCGTTTCCAAATGCCGTTGCATATGGTAGAACATCCGCCCATAACGTCAAGTCTCCCATTTGAGCGGTATCAAAATGAGTGATGTCGTCAATCATCTTTTTAAATCCAATAACTTTAATGTATAGTTCTCTTCCGCTGACCGTTAACCGCCATTTCAAGAATTTAAAATATAAATAATAAATTCCAAGCGCAACGATTGGAATTGCCAGCGTTACCCATTCGATTTTAAACGGTTCAAATACCCATGCAATCAAAATTGCAATGCCGATTGCATGCAGCAAAGTCAACCGTAAACTATATTCAACCTTATTTTCATCTTCATTAAAGACGTCTAACGCTTGGAGTTGATCGATCTTATCCTGCTGCCAATCACTGAATTTTTCCGCTAAATTGCTAATATCATCATAATTTTTGATTGCTTTTAAAGTAAATGACGTTCCATCGCCAACATCTTCAAATAGACTCCTAAGCAGCTTTGCATCAGCTGTATTCGTCCGATAGTAATCCTGCATCCATTCATCATCGTGAATGCTGATTCGATAATCCCCATTTTGTTCGTCAAAACTAATTCGATGTTCAGCAACCAATGACAACAAATATCCTGAAAAAGCTTTTCCGTCTGGGCGATCGCCCTTACGCCAAATCATTTGTGCAAGCGGAACTGAAACCGCTGGAATTTCGAAGTTGTGCGGAATCCGACTTAAGTGCGGCCAACTAACAACTTTCTTTTTCCGTCCTTTCCAATTTAAGAAAATAATCTCGCCAATCATAAACAAGGCCATTAATAACGGAATTCCATACAATCCGCCGTATTTTCGAAACGCCTCATTTTGACTAATTTTCTTTTCCTGTTTAACAACTTTTTTTATTATGAATGAGTTTTTCTTGTTTGGATTATCCTTCATCAAACTTAGCGGAATCAACATATCAGCTTCAACAAAATCATTTTCAGGAATCTTTGTATTTTGAATCTGTGCTCCGTTGAAATCCGGATTAACCGTTGCCTGGTAGTCAAACATTGGTCCGTGATACCATACGTAATTTGCTGCCCACTTTCGAGGCAGCTTTCCCGGAAGCCAAATATTGATCGTTACATTATGCAACGGAACATCCCAATGGTTACCAATTACTTTCCAGTTCAACCGAGCGGCATCTTTATAATTTGTCACTGCCCCATGAATTGTATAGTTATAAGTAACTGTAAGGTCATCATCCGAAACTTCATGATAAACCTTGAATTTTAAAGAATTGTTATTTTGAACAACTTTACAGGTATTATTTTTACCGGAGTCATTAATCGGAACGTTTAAATTGTGAGGTTTTGAATCGTTATCATTATAATTCAAATCAACGCTAACATCTGATGCCCCTTTACCTGGTAATTCCTGACGGTAATAAACGCCATGAAAGTCATTTTCAAAATCATACAAAACCGAACGGGTTACTTCAGCATCCCCATTGGGTAGAATTTTAACGTCAACGTCCATCTGATTGATTTTATAATCATCATCGTCATCGGCATGAACGTGTCCAAAATTCAATCCAATTATTCCTAAAAAGGCCACGATCAAAATCGTGAACCATCGCCTACTCTTCTTTTTCAATTAACTTACTCCTTGCTTTCCAAGTTACTTTCGAACCTTTTTAACTATTAACACGATTACTAACAGCGGCGCATAGCCAATCAAAATAATTGGCAGCAGCACCGCAAAAATGGCGGGTAAGATTGCAATCCATAATGCTCGCTGCCACATTTTTTGGTTAGCCTTTGTCAACGTTTCCTGATCATTTCCCGGGTGATGTTGAACGACCGTTTGCCATTCTGTTTGATGGCAATGCGGGCATTTGCACTGATATGCTAGCTGGTTATCAACTAACTGGTATTGGAGCTTTTCAATCTCTTTTTTCGTTTTTGAAAATTCTTGACCGCAGTGCTTGCACTTCAACCTTACCTTCACAGCTTTTGACTGGGCATTCATTACTACTCCCAAATACAGCATCCAGCCAAAAAGATTAATAAACGCAATGATTCTTAAAACGCTGGCGATTTGATTAATCAGCATTCTTCTTCACCTGCTCATCAATTTCAATTTTGACGTCATACTTATCATCTTCGTCTTCAACGATCCCAATCATCGTATCAAAAAGGATCAAGATCCAGCCAAATGCCAAGATAAATGCGATCAATTCAAAGGCCGTCAGCGAAATGATATGCAACGGTTTAAACATTAAATCAATAACCACCAGGCCAACGCACATTCCGTATGACAACGCCAAGAACCGTTTACCGACTTCCGGCAATAACCAGCGAATTCCAATAATCAAAATAATAATCAGGTAAACCAAATAACCGGCAACCTTGTCGTGTAAAACGTGGAAATTAGCGTTGTTTGGGAATAAACCGACTGCGCCAACGTCAAGGGCCGTAACGGTCAAGATGATCCGTAAAGTGATCGTCCGCCATGTATTTTTTACAACCGCCCGTAACGAAACGAAAATATAATCAACCAGCGCAACCATCAGTAATGATGAGAAAACCAGCGTCAAGTTAAATTGCCAGCTGTTATTGGCATGTTTGGTTCCTAAAAAGCTAAGGTTGTGTTGCCACCAATTCCGGCCGTTTGATGCCATTGATACAACTGTTCCACTCGTAATTACCAAAATCATAATGGTTGTCAGGATTCCGTAATTAACGGCTAATCCGATTCGAACCATAATGTAATTGATCGTCGTTACAAATACAAAAAACAACATCATTGCAACCACGTGGCCGAAGGTAATTCCGGTAAATAAGCGGCTTAGGCCCCACGCAATCCCCATTAATACTAAAGATAAAATCAGCACAAATGAAATTACAATAACCGGAAATGTTCGCCAGAAGGTCTTTGCCGAATACGCGACCGTGATTTTCTTCCGGTTGGAAATGAAATACGCACTAAATAAAATCATTCCTGACAATCCGCCAAGGACGATCAACCCACTGGCAATCGAATTTGTTCCAACCAGCGGAACTTGGTGCAAATGCACCGCGTTAATGAAGATCCAGAACGCAATGCTTGTTAAAATCGAAGCGATTAGGATCCAAATCACATTAAACTGCCGCTTGTTACTGTCATGATTTTTCTTTTTTAACCGAATTTCGCCATTTCGCGCCGTAATTTTAAAATCATCATCGTTATGCAAGTCGTATTTCTCTACCAGTTCATCAGGCACTGAAATCTTGATTTTCGCCATTTTAAGGTTTCCTTTCTGAAATGTATCTGTTTTTCATTATAACAGATTCATTTTAAGAATTCGGGACAAAAAAATAGCAGTGCCAGAAATGACACTGCTATTCTCATTCTTAATTATTTAGTTTCTTTATCATCGTTCTTTGATGATTCTGCCTTTGAATCCTTTGCTTTTGAATCATTGGCTTTTTCAGCTGACCGTTCGCTGATTACTAATTGACCATCCTGCATGTCAGCAGCCAAGTGTTTAACATCGGGGTTGTCTAAGTAGAAATCAGTTACCTTGTCACGAATCTGTTGTTCAATTACGCGCCGTAATGGACGTGCGCCCATTGCTTCATCGTAACCTTGTTCGATCAGGTAATCCTTTGCCTTGTCTGAAACCGTTAAATCAATGTTCTTCTTAGCTAATGTTTGGTTAACTTCGTCAAGCATCAAGTTAACGATCTTCTTCAAGTCGTCCTTTGTCAAATGTGAGAATTCGATAACGGCGTTGAACCGGTTCAAAAATTCTGGACGGAAGTATGGAGCGATCCGTTTCATAATGTCTTCGTCCTTCTTTTCGTCGCCGTTTGGTTCTTCGTTTCCGAACCCAGCATTTGAAGTTGCAATAATTACGGTATTCTTGAAGTTAACGGTGTTTCCTTGACCGTCTGTCAACCGACCATCGTCTAACACTTGAAGTAATAACGTAATTACTTGCGGATCAGCCTTTTCAATTTCATCAAGCAAGATGATTGAGTATGGGTTCCGCCGTACGCGTTCGGTTAAGGTGTTGTTATTATCATCATAGCCAACGTATCCGGCAGATGTTCCGATCAATTTCGATACCGCTGTCCGGTCTGAATATTCTGACATATCCAACCGAATGATGGCATCTTTTGAACCGAACATATCCAAGGCTAATTGTTTAGCCAATTCTGTCTTTCCGACCCCCGTTGGTCCAACGAACAAGAAACTTCCGATTGGACGGTTGCCTTCGTCAAAGCCGGCCCGGTTCCGCCGAATTGCCCGTGCAACTGCGTCAACGGCTTCGTCTTGGCCAATTACCTTGCCTTTCAACCGCGTTCCGATTTCCTTTAAGCGTTCAATGTCGCTTGCACCCATCTTTGAAACCGGAATTCCAGTCAACCGTTCAACTGCTTCGGCCACATCATTGACCGTTGCCGTTACCTTTTGTTCTTCAGCGTGATTATCGATTTGTTTTTGCAACTCTTTGATCTTTGTCTTGGCATTCAAAGCTGCTTCGTAGTCTTCTTTTTCAGCAGCCTTTTCTTGCTTTTCTTTTTGAGCAGCAATTTCTTTTTCAATTTCCTTTACATCAGTTACCGGATGTTGAGCTGCTAAGTGGGCAGCGGTCATATCGATCAAATCGATTGCCTTATCTGGTAAGCTGCGTTGCGGAATGTATTGAATTGAGTAATCCACGGCAGCCTTTAAAACCTTGTCTGGTAATTCAACGTTGTGGTGTTTTTCATACAATGGCCGAATTCCTTGCAAGATCTTGAATGTATCTTCAGCAGATGGGGCGTTCACCGTTACTTCGTTGAACCGCCGTGCCAATGCTGCATTCTTCATAATCGTGTTGTGGTATTCATCTTGCGTCGTTGCCCCAATGACCGTGACTTCACCACGTGATAATGCAGGTTTCAAGATGTCAGCCATTCCCTTTGAACCGCTGCCGTCACCCATTCCACCGGCACCTAAGATTTGGTGGATTTCGTCAAAGAATAAGATCACGTTGCCGCGTTCCTTAACTTCCTTGATCAAGTTTTGAATGTTTTCTTCAAAACTGCCCCGGAATTGCGTTCCGGCTTCAAGGCCTGAAATATCAATGCTGATAATTTCCTTGTTCTTAATTGCTGCGGGAACATCGCCATTCACGATTGCTTGAGCTAAGCCTTCAACAACGGCAGTCTTCCCAACACCCGCATCACCGACTAAAACAGGGTTATTCTTTGTCCGCCGTGATAAAATTTCAGCGGTTTCTTGAATTTCCTTATTTCTGCCGATTACCGGATCAAGTTTGCCGTCACGTGCTTCTTGCGTTAAGTTCCGGCCTAACTTTTCAAGAATGCCATCTTTTTTACCTTTACCAGCCATTTTACCTTGTTGAGCATTGACACCCTTTGGTAACTTGCCAGTCTTCCGGTATTCTGCAAATTCTTCAGGGGTAACTTCCCGACCGTTAATTAAATAACGTTTATTTTCTGAGTTAAATCCGTTCATGCCACCCATTAATTCATTAAAAATATCATCCATATTATCAAATGGTCCCATGTTAGCCATAGTCTATCCCTCCAAAAATTCTTTCTTAACATATTCTGTCAGTGAGATTTTCCAACAAAAAAAGTCCGACTGATACACAAACCTAAAGTGACTCAACCAAGACTTTCCGCGGTTACAAAACCTTACTATTCGTCATTTTCTTCGTCATTCAGTAAGTAGCCTTCTTCCAGCTCCTTGAGAACCTCCCACATCATCTTGTGCTGCGCCTGTGCCAGCGCATCCAAGTCGCGAAGATTCATCGACGTTGCCTTCGACTGCTCCTTATTGAATGACTTGTGTAGAGTTGTGTAACCGTAGCCCGATATTTTAGCTACGCGGTAGATCGTCAAATCTTGGTGATCGAGGTAACTTTTAATATCGATTTTCATCTCTATCACATCCCTACGTTTATTAGTATATCACATATGTAATATATTACAAGTGTGGAACTCCACAAAAGTGAAATATTTTTGATTTTATTTTTTCTTCCTATATGTAGACGATGGTCCAAATTTATTTTCAAGATTCAAAGCGTTTTTCTTTTTAAATTTTTTAACAAAGAGTTATAATTAAAAACGTGTTAAGGATGATGTTTACATCATTCAAATTTACCTTTTAGGAGGAATATTAATATGACTACAAAAGTAGGTATTAATGGTTTTGGTCGTATCGGCCGTTTAGCATTCCGTCGGATTGCTGAAGTTTCAGATGACTTGGAAATCGTTGCTATCAACG
>DWVG01000061.1 GCA_019120355.1 Candidatus Ligilactobacillus faecavium | reverse complement strand
ATAAAGGAAGGAGTTGTTGTAAATGGAAAATACAGTTGAAAATGCCGTTCAATTTTTAAAGGACGGAAAGTTTATTATTTTGGCAGATAATGAATCACGCGAAAATGAAGGAGATTTAGTTGCTTTCGGCGATCGAATCACTCCTGAGGTCGTATACAAGATGTTAAATCTTGCTAATGGCTTAATGTGCGTGCCGATCAATTCAAAGATTGCCAATCGTCTTGGCTTTGAAGTAATGGTTAAAAACAGCACCGATCCAAACGGAACTCCGTTTATGGTGACAACCGACGCAATTCATGAAGCAGCTGGGGTTACGACCGGGGTATCTGCTTATGATCGGGCAGCAACCATTAAGTTAATTGCTGATCCAACTTCAAAACCGGAACAATTTAATCATCCTGGTCATATTCAACCATTGATTGCCCAAGATAAAGGAATTCGGGTTCGGAAAGGGCACACTGAAGCAACTGTCGATTTAACTTATATCGCAGGGGCTGAACCCGTTACTGTAATTATCGAAATTTTAAATCAAGACGGAAAAATGGCTCGCCGTGATGCCTTGCACGCATTAGCTGAAAAAGAACAAATTCCGATGATTACAATTGAACAAATTGAAAAATATCTTGATGATCATCAAATCAAATATGCGTCAGAGTTGACGAAGTAGGGTAAATCAAAGATAATTAACGTCCATTGCAAATTTTGGAGGGAAGAAATTGAAAAAGAATCGAAATGTTGTTGCATTTGCAGGAGTTATGTTTCATTTAATGATCGGATCAGTTTACGCATGGAGTATTTTCTCAAAACCAATCATTGCACAAACTCATTGGAGTGAAGCATCCGTATCATTCGCATTTAGTTTAGCAATTTTTTGTCTAGGGATGTCAGCTGCCTTTATGGGAAAGGCCGTTGAAAAGTTCGGTCCAACCGTTACCGGAACGGTTTCAAGTATTTTGTTCGGTTCAGGGATTGCCTTGACCGGATTAGCAATTCATTTACATTCACTCATTTTACTTTATTTAGGTTACGGGGTGATCGGCGGAATTGGATTAGGTGCCGGTTATGTTACCCCCGTATCAACGATTATCAAATGGTTCCCTGATCGGCGCGGGTTAGCAACTGGATTAGCAATCATGGGATTTGGTTTCGCAGCATTGTTGACCAGTCCAATTGCCCAAGCTTTAATTAAGGTCGTTGGAATCGTTAAGACCTTCTATATTCTAGGATTAGTCTATTTCGTTGTAATGATCATTTCAGCTCAATTTATCAAGCGACCAAATGAAAATGAAATTCCCAAGGTTGAAAATGCTAAGACAACGATCAAATCAACGTTCCTTGATGGGAAACAATTTACAGCTAACGAAGCCGTTAAAACCCGCTCATTCCGGTTATTATGGTTAATGTTCTTCATCAACATTACTTGCGGAATCGGCCTTGTTTCAGCTGCTTCACCAATGGCTCAATCAATGACCGGAATGTCCGTTGCGAAGGCCGCTGTCATGGTTGGAATTATTGGATTATTTAATGGTTTCGGCCGTCTTGTCTGGGCAACATTATCGGATTACATTGGTCGACCAAACACATTTTCGTTGATTTTCATCGTTGACATTTTAATGTTAGTTTTAATGTTGATTTTCAAATTACCATTTATCTTTACAATTGCTCTTTGCCTGTTACTTTCATGCTATGGTGCAGGATTCTCCGTTATTCCAGCATATCTTGGCGACGTCTTTGGAACCAAGGAACTCGGGGCGATCCACGGTTACGTGTTAACTGCCTGGGCCGTTGCCGGAATGGTTGGACCGGTATTATTATCCGTAACGCATGAATTGTTACATACATATACCGTTACGATCATTGCATTTATTATCATTGATGTAATTGCTTTGTTCTTCTCATATCATATTCGGAAAGACTTTGTTCGTGAGATTCGGAATTTAAAGCAAGAAGCATAAACCTTTTAAAGGTTAAATAATAAGGAGCCTGTGTCTGGAAAGATGCAGGTTTTCTGTAAAAAATTAAATTTACCATTGTTATTTCTTAATAACTTTTATAGAATTATTTAATGATAAATTAATTTAACTAAGGAGTGTATCATTTTGGATATTTTTAGGGAACGAACCAAGATGCCATGGCCAGTTCTTGCATTTTTGGATTTCGTTGTAATTGTTGGTTTTGATGACATTTTATATCCGCTTCAAAACCAAGGACTTTCGGTCGTCTTTAACTGGGTTTTGATTATTCTTTTATTTGCATTGCCATATGAAATGGTTGTTGCCCAATTAGGGTCGACATTTGATAGCGAACAGGACGGAGGGCTTGCTTCGTGGATGCGGCGCAGTACACATAGTGACTTTTTAGGGTATTGTACCGCATGGATTTTCTGGGCATCATGTATGCCATATATTGTCGATGTTGCTAACTCTGCTGTCGTATCAATTAGTTGGATGATTCTTGGAAATGATTCATTGAATTCATTAATGTCCAATACAATGTTTGGTCTGTTGACCTTTGCAATTATTTTTGTATTTATTTTAGGACAAAACTTAATTAAAAATTCACTTGAAATCATTTCAGCAATTGCAGCATTATCAATGTTTCTAATGACAATGCTGTTCGTTGGAATGACCGGCTGGGCCGTTCTTCACGGTGCAAAAATTGCAACCCATCCATTTAACTTGAAAGCATTTATCCCAACATTTGATGCAAAATACTGGTCATCAACCGGACTTTTAATGTTTGCTGCTGCCGGAGCAGAAGTTGCGGTCCCATATATCTCAAAACTGAGAAATCCTAATCGTGAATTACCTAAAGCAATGATCTTACTTGCAATCTTGACTTCATGTCTGACCGTTCTTGGAACACTTGCATTGGCAATGTTCTTTAACGCTAATCATTTACCACATGATTTAAAGATGAACGGATCATACTATGCATTCCAATTACTTGGTCAGCGAATGGGCTGGGGCAAATCATTAATGTATATTTTCGCGGTTGTTCAAGCCCTTTATATGTTTGCGCAACTTGCTGTTTTCCTTGATGCAGTTAGTTGGGTGCTTGCTGGCGATACCGATGAGAAATATATGCCAAAATGGATGTTGAAACGTGACAAAAATGGGCGGCCAATCCATAGCTACTATTTAACAGCGGGAGTTTGCTTATTCTTACTTTTAATGAGTGGAACTTTGCCAGATATTAATAGCGTATTTAATTGGTTATTGAACCTAAACGGAATTGTTAATCCATTCAAGAACTGTTTTATTTTTATTGCGTTTATCATGGTGCGTCTGCATCAGGAAGAATTTAACTCCGGATTTGTCTTTGTTAAAAATCGAACTCGAGCATTAATTGTTGGCTGGTTCTGTCTGCTTCTGTCATTTACATGTGCGATGATGGCCTTTCTTCCACAAGAGGTCTCATTTGGGACACACGCCTGGAATAGTCAGTTATTAATGAATATCTTCACGGTAATTGTCCTATTTGGATTAGGACTAATTTTCCCATTATTAGCTAAACTCGAACGAAGGCACCAAACTGAATAATAAATAAAAAGAGCCAATTGGCTCTTTTTATTTATTAGGATTTAATTCGAATGGGCTGTGATGTAATCCAATAACTGGAACATAATCTGCTTATTTTCTTTGGGAACAGCCTTATTAATAATTTGTTCTTTACTCTGATTCAACACTGAACCACTAATGTACGGATAATCATTTACAACAATTTCTTTGACATTATTATCTAGAGGCTCAAAGTGAAATTGTAACCCGACTACATTATCTTGGTAAATATATCCTTGATTTTTAACGTGGTCACTTGAAAACAATAATTGAGCTTTTGGAGGAATTTCAAACATATCTTCATGCCAATGTAAAACGGTCGCTTTTTCAGGAATATTAGGAATCAGGTGACTTTGTAAGTATACCAGAGCCCAGCCAACTTCCTTAAACGGTGCCTTTACAATTTTACCGCCTAAAATTTTAGCGATTAATTGAGCGCCAAAACAAATTCCTAAGATCGGGATGTTTTTGCTTAATAATGATGATACTAATTTATACTCCTGACGAATCCATGGTAAATCATCATTGGGACTCATTGGACCGCCTAAAATAACCAACATATCAGTATCATTGTCCGTTGGTAATTTACCGAACTGGTATGGATGGTAGGTATATACGTCGTGATGGTGCAACTTAGCCCATTCTAAAATGGAACCAGCTTTTTCATTGGGAGTATGCTGTAAAATATTAATTCTCATGAAATTCCTTTCTACACTAAAAAAGTGAAACGATTCTCAAAATTATTTTCGACAAGGTCATTATATTATAAAAAAATCTTTACGAAAATGGCATAAACAGCCACATTCGTTCGCTTCATATTTATTTGATCGTCCTGTAAAAAATATTCAACATATCCTGCGTTTCTTTAATATCATGAACTCGCAAGACGCGGCCGCCGTTTTGAACCATCCGTAATTCAGACAAGAGGGTCAATTCAAGTGAATCACAATTTGGAATTTCCTTCGACATAAAACTCTTATGTGAAATTGCTACTAATAATGGACAATCAAACTGCGACAAATCACGATAAGCATTGAGTTTATCCAGGTCTTCATGCGATAATGAATTCCGCGAATATCCAATTCCGGGATCAAGAACAATTGAGGACTTCGGCAACCCAATTTTCTCTGTTTGAGTCAGAAAATCCTTGAAAAAGTCCATCATCGAAGTAATTGGGTCATTCAGTTCGGAATCCCGATCATTAAACATCGGGACGATTGCAGGTTTTTGTTTTGCCAAAAATTCCATCTTTCCTTCACCTTTGTCTGTATTTGGACCTTAGTTGTTTACTATCCGTTGGTTCATATCGTGTGGTCACCAGCTGGACTATTAGCACAACATAGTTTATTGGATTTTGCCGGTGGGACGGTCGTTCATATTAATGCGGGCATTACGGCTTTGGTTCTTTCGATCCTACTTGGAAAACGCAGCCAGCCGTCAAAGGACGATGATCACTACAACCTTCCATGGATTTTGCTCGGAACAACTTTCCTATGGATCGGCTGGTACGGCTTCAATGCGGGTTCGGCTCTTGGAATTAATCATATCGCTCTTCAAGCATTTATGACAACCACGATTGCGACTGCATCCGCAATGGTCAGCTGGATGATTTTTGAAACTCTTCATGGGAAGCATCCTGACATGGTCGGAATCTGTACCGGTGCATTATGCGGCCTGGTTGGAATTACTCCGGCAGCAGGATATGTAACAGATATCGGGGCTGCTTGGATTGGAATTTTGTGTACCCTTGTAAGCTTTACTTACATTACTTTTATTAAACCGCATGGTGATCCGCTTGATGCTTTTGGTTGTCACGGCGTATCTGGAATCGTTGGCTCAATTTTGGTCGGGATTTTCGCAACTTCTAAGGTCAATCCAAGTATTCATGAAAACGGCTTGCTTTATGGCGGTGGTTGGCATTTATTAGGCATCCAATTTGGCGGAACCTTATTTACGATTATTTTTGTCGCCATCATGACGTGGGAATGTGCGAAGTTGATTGCTTTAATGATTCCAATGCAAGTCAGCAAACAGGCCGAAGATATGGGACTTGATCAAAGTGAACACGGCGAAAGCGTTGACTATACAGTTCGAAACATTCGCGACCTTGAGCTGTATCGAAATGAATTTAAAGGACAGCTGAGTCATCTATATCATGACCGGAAATAACAATAAAGTTATTCCTAAATAATTTAAAATACATTGTACAAAACATTTGTTTTCAAACTGACTTGCAGATATAATAAGTATGAGGTGAGATTTATGAATTATATTGGTAAAGAAATTGATGACTTTAAAGTTAAAGCCTTTCAAAATGGCGAAACAATCGACGTTACAAAAGAAGATATGTTAGGCCACTGGAGCATTCTCTTGTTCTATCCAGCAGATTTTTCATTTATCTGTCCAACTGAATTGGAAGCTCTTCAAGGGTTATATGACCAATTCAAGAATGCCGGTGCTGAAATTTACTCATGTTCAGAAGATACTGAATTTGTACATAAAGCATGGACGGATGCATCTCCTGAAATTGCAAAGATCCAATACCCAATGCTAGCCGATCCAGCTGGAAAGTTAGCCCGGGCATTTGATGTTCTTGATGAAGAATCAGGCCAAGCATACCGCGGCGTTTTCATCATTGATCCCGATGGCGTAATTCAATCATACACGATCAACAACATGTCAATTGGCCGGAGCGCTGATGAAATGTTGCGGACCCTTGAAGCCGCTCAATTCGTTCGCGAACACGGCAATCAAGTTTGCCCGGTAAACTGGAAACCAGGCGACAAGACATTGAAACCAGGAATGGATCTTGTTGGTAAGCTTTAAAATTAATTTTTGATATAAAGAAAGAGATTCTCATTACATTGGTGAGGATCTCTTTTAGTATTAATAAATATTTTTTTAAGTTGCGTTATTTTAACCATAGATTATTAATTTCTTCATCTAAGGCCGGATCTGGTTGTTGTACCCGAGCAACCGATTTTTAATATCATGAGCAGTTGGCTGCCATCCTTCCATTACATTAACTCTAACTGAAAAGTAGATTGCAAAGAAAAGATCAGCTGGAATTTTTACTCCCTGAATTGTATGTTCTTTTTTATTTACATCAAATATAAAAGAATTTTTCAAAAACGTTTTATTGTGTATTTTCATGTTAAATTTTCTCCTAACACTTCAATTATACAAGATTAGAAATTCTAAAATAAGGACGATGATATTTTACATTCCATATTGAATTTGCTAAAAAAATTGAGATATAATAAAAACATTATATTGAGAGAAGCGAGTTCAATGCGGGCAAAAATTCCGGGATGGAAGAAAAATCTATATATCTTATGGGTGTGCGACTTCATTATGGGAATGGGATTCCAGTTAAGCATGCCGTTTATGTCGCTGTACATTAAAACGCTTGGTCATTTTGACCGGTTCCAGCTTAATATGTGGAGTGGACTGACATTTTCAGCGACATATTTAGTTTCATCATGGATGGCGCCAATTTGGGGAAAATTGCTGACCGTCACGGACGCAAGAAAGTCATGCTGATTTCAACAATTGGCGACGGGGCAATGGTTTTATGCATGGCATTCGTGCAGCACGCTTATCAGCTGGCGTTATTCCGCTTGCTTCAAGGATTCTTTGCCGGATACGCCGCAAATACTTCAGCATTGATCGCATCTGAAGTTCCAACCAAGCATAGTGGAAAAGCATTGAGTACCTTATCAACCGGAACAACTGGCGGGATGCTCGTTGGCCCGTTATTTGGTGGGGTAATTGCAAGCCTTTGCGGTTACCGGTTAACGTTTTTCCTTACTGGCTTGGCGTACTTGATTGTTTTTGCGTTAACGATTTTCTTTGTTAAAGAACATAATTTTACTCCGATCCCTAAGAACCAGACGCTTTCGGCCCGCAATCTTTTCCGGAAACTTAAGTATCCGCAAGTTGTTTTGAAAATGTTGATTACCACGCTGATTGTTCAGGCGGGAAATAACTCGATTGCGCCAGTCATTAGTCTTTATGTCCAACAACTGTTGCATGGGAAAGGGCAGGTTGACTTAATGAGCGGGTTGATTGCGGCTTTACCAGGAATTGCCACGATCATCATTGCCCCGATTTTTGGTGAATGAGGCGATCGAATCGGAACCCAGAAAATCCTAATTGGCGGATTGATTTTTGCAATTCTTGTTTATATTCCGCAAGCTTTTGTTACGAATGTTTGGCAGTTAGCGGTCCTGCGGTTCTTAGTTGGAATTTCAGATGCCGCATTATTGCCCCAAGTTCAATCCTTACTTGCGAAGTATTCACCAAATGAATATTCTGGGCGCATCTTCAGTTATAACCAATCAGCCCAATTCCTCGGAAACATTTTTGGCCCGCTGATTGGATCAACGATTTCCGGGATTTTCGGTTATGGCGGCGTATTTTTGTCAACGGCGTGCCTGGTTGGCGGAAATTTAATTTGGGTAAGATCAAGTACCCAGAAAATTCGATAAATTTAAATAAAAATCAAATTTTAAAGTTAATTTCCAATTAAAAGATTCGGATTTTTAGCAGTCATTTTTGCGGTGACCGCTATTTTGTTATATCATACAAGTGTTTTGATTTATTTTAAGGAGGAATTGACTATTATGAATAACATTATTCCCATTTTTTATGGAATCGATGATTACTATGCGCCATTATTATCAGTTAGTTTGGGGTCAATGATTAAAAATGCAAGTAAAGACTACCATTACCAAATCGTAGTTCTTTACCAAACCCTTTCAGATGAAAATCAATCAAAGATCAAAGCTCTTGAAAACGAAAACTTTTCAATTTCATTTGAACCAATCGATAAAAACTTCAAGGAACGTTTCGGCAACGATAATAATTCCCTTCGGTGCGATTACTTCACGTTAACGATTTACTACCGGTTATTTATCGCCGACATGTTCCCGCAATATGATAAAGGAATCTACCTGGATGCCGATACAGTTGTTCCAGGAGACATTTCAAAACTTTATCAAATTGATTTAAAGGATAATTTAGTTGCGGGGTGTTCTGACACCTTCGTTGAAAGTGACCCGGTTTTAATTAACTATGCGGAAAAATGTTCAGGGGTTCCCGTTAAAACATACATTAATTCGGGAGTATTGCTAATGAATTTGAAGCAATTCCGGGATTTGAAGTTTACTAAGCGGTTCTTAGACATTTTAAATACTTACCACCCAAAGACGGTTGCACCTGATCAAGATTACTTGAACGCGATCGCAAATAATCACGTATTAAAGATTTCTCAAAACTGGAATGCCATGCCGGCAAAAAAGGAAACTGATCCGCAAATCATTCACTACAACCTTTACCTTAAGCCATGGCACTATGAAGATGTGTTATACGGCGATGTCTTCTGGGATTATGCGAAGGAATCAAATTACTACGATGAATTAGTAAACATTCAAAAGAATTACTCTGACAAAGATAAACAAACCGATAAGGAAAAGATGGATACCTTAATGGAACAGGTGCAAGAAATTCCTGTAAAGGAACTGACATTGTACAAACTTAACCAAGAAGGAAAACAAATCCGGCTTTAATTGAGTTAAGTCCTCGTTGCTGAAAAGTGACGGGGGCTTTTTTGTGCTGCAAGAATTGCCAATTCTGATAAAATAAGGTTAATTAATTGGAGAATGGGGAGCAAAAATGGCTAAAATTTTTGTAATTGAAGATGATAAGGAAATTGCGGAAGAAATCACGCAAACATTAGATAAATGGAATTATCAAACTGAAACCGTAAATGATTGGCAAAATATCCAGGCTGAAATATCCCAAGTCAAGCCTGATTTGATTACAATGGATATTTCATTACCAACCTTTAACGGTTTTTATTGGACTGAACAAATTCGGCAGATCACCAATGTACCAATCATCTTTCTAACCGCACAAAAGACTAATAACGATGGCGTCCGGGCATTAACAGCAGGGGCAAATGATTTTATCGAAAAGCCATTTGCAATGGATTATTTGATTGCTAAGATTCGATTATTGCTTAAAGAAGAAGCCGTTTCATCATCAACAACGGTCGAAGCAGGTGATTTTCGGTTGAATTCATTAACGAATGCCGTAAAATATAAAGATGTTTCTGTTCGACTAACCCCAACCGAAGCTATTATCTTGAAAATTCTTTTCAAAAGCCCACACGAAATTGTTTCCAAGAAGAAATTTATAAAGTTTTTATGGGAAAATGATCAATTCATCAACGAAAATATTCTTGAAGTTAACATTAGCCGCTTGCGTCAAAAACTATCACAACTTGATGATCAAAAACATATTGTGACCATTCGGGGAAAGGGATATCAATGGATAAACTAAAAGAAGCGATCAAAGTTAGCATTCCATACATTATTACATACTTAGCCCTTATTTTAATTTTTGCTTTCTTTGTTTACCTTTACAACCTAAAATGGGTTTTGGTCCTGGCGTTTGTCCAATTTACATGGCCATTTGGATTATTGCTTATCTTTATTGCGGAATACAGATATTTTTACGTCAGCAAAAAGCTCCACCATCATGATTACCTGCAATCAGATGTTTTTATGCGTGATCAACTTTACTTAAAGGAACTTCAAAATTTAAATCAAAAGGTAAATGATGAGCGAAATAAAGAACTGCTTAATCAAAAGGAACATGAAGATTATATTCGTTTATGGTCACACGAAATCAAAACTCCACTGACACGGATGAAATTGATGCTTGATGACCAGTATTCAAATTCAAACAATAAATTACAAAAACAAGTTAAGATTATTCAAAATCAGCTTGATTTGCTTTTAACGTATGAACGCCTTAAGAGTTTCAACAATGATATTCATTTCAAAAAGGTTAATTTAAAAGATGAATGCAATCATTGTTTGAAAAATTTGATGGAAATGGCAATTGATAAAAATTTAACGGTTCAAAATAATCTTCCAAGCATAATTTACCTTACCGATGAAAAATGGCTAAAAATAGTGCTTGAGCAATTGTTACTGAATGCGATCAAATATTCAAACGATAATGGGCAGATTAAAATCGAACTTCAAGGTAATGTTTTAAAAATCATCGATAATGGTATCGGAATTCAAACTGCCGATCTGCCTGAAATCTTTAAAGCCGGATACATTGGGAAAAATACCCGTCAAAATGAAAATGCTAGTGGTTTAGGATTGTACATTGTTAACCAGATTTGCCAAAAACTCAATATCGGAATTAATGTTCAATCAGTTGAAAATCATGGGACGACCATTAAGCTATCCCTTGTTCCCAAATTAATTCAAAAATAACAAATTGTAAGGTTCTTGCTAAAACTGTAAGTACAAAGCTAGCAAGAACCTTTTTATAATAATTAATGAAATCAGGGTAGAAATGGGGTTTTAAAATGAATCTTTTAAAAATTAATCACCTTCAGAAAATCTTTAATGAAAATCAACCGAGCCAAGTTGAGGCATTAAAAGATATTAGTTTGAACGTTAAAAAGGGAGATTTTATTGCGATTATGGGTGAATCAGGAGCGGGGAAATCAACCCTTTTGAATACTATTGCTACTTTGGAACAGGCGACAAGCGGACAAATTACCTTGAACGGAACAGACTTAATGACGCTTAAAGAAAAGAAACGGGCTCAATTTCGGCGGGAGCATCTTGGGTTTATCTTTCAGCAGTTTAATTTACTAGATACTTTAACCAATAAGGATAATATTTTCTTGCCCCTTGTTTTATCTAAGGTTAAGTACCCCGAAATGGAGAGGCGGATTACTCCAATTGCGCAACAGCTCGGAATTAATAAGTTATTAGAACGGTATCCTTACGAAATTTCCGGTGGGCAAAAACAACGAATTGCGATTGCCCGGGCATTGATTACTAGTCCAGAATTAATTTTGGCAGACGAACCGACCGGAGCTTTAGATTCAAGTAATTCAGAACGGCTTCTCCGACTTTTTCAAACAATCAATCAAAATGGTCAAACAATTATAATGGTAACGCATAGTGCATTAGCCGCAAGTTATTCAAAAAAGGTAATTTTCATCAAAGACGGAATCGTCTTTCACGAATTAAATCGCGGTCAAAGTTCTGAAAACCAATTTTTAAGTCAAATATCACAAGCAGCATTAGTAATTCAAGAAGGGGATCACAATGACTTACATTAAACTCGCAATGGATGGAATTTGGAAAAATAAGAAGTATTACTTTCCATACATTATCGCAACATCCATTCTGTTCGCATCCAACTACATTTTATTTTCAATTTTACAAAATCAAAGTATTAAAAATTCAATGTTTGGCAGTCAGTTACAAGGATTAATCAAATTAACACTTTGCTTATTAATTTCAATATCCGTTATCTTTATGATTTATGTTGATCATATTTTGTCAAAATCTGAAACGCGCGAATTAGGGCTCTATAACATTTTAGGATTTACAAATCGGAACTTGAAAGTCATCATTACAATTCGATTAATTGCTAATTATTTAATCTCCGCCGTCATCGGATTAATTCTTGGAATCAATTTTAACCGCTTTTCATTTATGACATTACAGCGGATGCTTAATATTAAAGAGTTCAAATACTCTTCAGTAACTGGGGCTACTCAAATTACATTCATAATGTTTTTTGTAATTTTGCTGTTACTCTTATTTATTCGCTTTTCTCAATTAAAAAAGGTTAATCCACTTGATCTTTGGAAAGCAGCTTCAAATCAAGAAACGGCAATTAAAGCTCCCGTGTTTTCAGGAATTCTTGGAATTATTATTTTAGGGATTGGATATTATTTAGCCGTAACAACGCAACCAACCATGATGGCAATTGTTAAATTTATGATGGCCGTTTTTCTTGTTGTTTCTGGAACTTATCTAGTATTTAGTTCTTTCAGCATTTTATTGCTTAAATTTCTTCAAAAGAACAAGCACTTTTATTATCAATCGCGGCATTTAATTTCAGTTTCAGGAATGCTTCATCGGATGAAATCAAATGGAATTAGTTTAGCTTCAATTTGTTTATTGTGTTCTGCAATCGTCGTTGTTCTAATCGGTAGTGTCAGCATGGAAGTCGGAAAAGAAAGAATCGTTAAATTGTGGTGTCCAAGTGACATTACGCTTACAACAAGTCGTCCATTAACGCCAAACCAAAAGGAAATAATTACAGAATGTTCAAAAACATACCACGTTCAAGCTCATGTCGTCCATCAAGCCGAAATGACAACTCCAATTTGGGGAAACTTAAAGGGAAGTCAATTTGAACAAGGCAATATTCAATCTGCAAAATATCAATTGACGTTTGTTTCACTTAGTGATTACAATCGGGCTCAACATACAAATGTTAAGTTGAACAGAAATGAAGCTCTGTTCTATTGTCCAGATGTAAAAACCAAACCAACAACTCTAAATATTGGTGGTCAACGTTTAAACTTACGGTCAATTAAAACATTTAACTTGTTTGCAAATTATGACCATAGTATCGTGCAACCAGCATTTGTAATTGTTAAAGACATCGATGGTTTTCAAAAATTAACGAACGAACCCCTAATCTACTTAACATTCCTCAATACAAAGGGAACAACTCGTGAGAATTTACGCTTTGCTTCGATTCTTCAAACTAAACTTGGGCTATCAAATACTGAATATACTTCAAAGTATTTAACGGAAACTCAACTTACGCCAATTTTTGGTAGTTTCTTGTTTTTAGGAGTAATTATCAGTATTATTCTCCTAATCATTACAACCATGATGATCTACTACAAACAAATCGCTGAAGGGCTTGAAGATCGTCAAAATTTTCAAACAATGCAACAAATCGGATTAAGTCAAAAGGAAACAAGCCAAACCATTCATAGCCAAATTTTAATGGTTTTTGGATTTCCAATTTTAGGAGCGATCATTAATGCATGCTTTGCATTTCCAGCAATCCGCAGCATTTTAAAGCTTTTTTCAATTTACAATTTCAAGATGGTTCTTGCCGTAAGCAGCAGTGTAATTATTTTAATGATTGCTTTCTATTTATTAATTTATTTCTTAACGACCCGGATTTACCGGCAAATTATTAATCAACGAACTTACTAGATAAAACAAAGGGGCTTTAAAGTTCCTTTGTTTTTTGTTTTAATAAGAATAAAGATAAGGAGAGGTTGACCATGAGTTACGATTTAACTGAAATTAAAACCTTTGCGAAAAATTGTTTAGACGGTGATATTACCGGTCACGATTATTTTCACGTGGATCGGGTCGCTCAAATTGCAGCTCGTTTATATTCAGCTGATCATCCTGAAAGGGATGCTCATACAGTTTTTATTATTCAAATTGCATCATATTTGCATGACACGATCGATGAAAAAATTACTGATAATGTTGAACAACGCCTAGCAAAAATTCATCATCTTGCAACGATCCAAGCATTGTCTGATGAAGATCAAAATAATATTTTTGACACGATTCAGAACATGTCATTTTCAAAAAACATTGAATACCATCATCAATTATCACTTGAAGGGCAGTATGTTCAGGATGCTGACCGAATCGAAGCGCTAGGAGCGATTGGAATTGCCCGGGCATTTGCATACGGCGGAAAACATGATAACCCAATTTACGATCCGCGGATCCCGGTTACCAAACTTACTTCGCATGATCAATACCGGACAAAGCAGGAAACAACGATCAATCATTTTTATGAAAAGCTTTTCACCCTTGAAGACTTGATGAATACGCCAAGCGGTAAAGCGATGGCTCACAAACAAACCCAAGTGATGCGGAATTTTGTAAATGAATTTTTAGCGGAATGGAATTTGGAAGATTAGGGAAAGGACCGTCTTTTAAATGTTAACGTATAAAAGTTATGGTAATTCTGAAAAGCCAGTCTTATGTTTAATACCAGGAGCTGGATTAGGAGCATGGGCTTATAATCAAGTAATCCCGTTAATTACAAAAAATTTTTATGTGATCATTCCGGATGTATTATCTAACTTTAAAACAATCGATAATGTGGTATATCAACTCCATGAGCTAATAGCTATGAAATTTAAGGGCTAAATAAAAATATTAGCCGGATTGCTCGCAAATCGCGTTAGCGTTGGTAGCAAAATATCCTGCAATATGTGATGATTTGTTACTAGAAAGTTGTGCTGTTTTTCCTCAATCCATTTCGAAGTTGATCAAACCGTTTACCAAGTTAAGTTATCCGTTAACGCGTTTTAACTGGTTTAATAAATTACAGGCAATGACGTTACATTTACCACCAAAAATGGATTGTTTTTACAATCAAGAAGTAAAGGCAATGTCAGAGCAAACCTTAGTTAATATGTTATCGGCAAATACAACGTTTAATATTCAAAATCTTATTCCGATTAATTTTAAAGGAAAAGTTATTATTGCATATGGAACTAAGGAGGAAAAGCTAATCATTAAATCAAGTAACTTTCTTTCTAAAGAATTTATAAATTCTAGAATTATTCCTTTAAAAAATTATTATCATGGGGAACTTACATTAAGCCATCCAGGTCGATTTTGCCAAATTATAAATAGCTTTCAAAACTAATGAAAAAAGTATCTCAACGAATTGGTTGAGATACTTTTTTAGTCGCGATCAATATCAAACATCTTCTCATTGATTCCGCGCTGGCATTCCGCCTGAATTGTAACGTGCGAGATATGATATTTGTCTTGAAGCAATTTGCTGATTTGACGGTAAATTGGTTCAACTTCGCTTAACTTAATGTCTTCACAGTTAATGTGCGCTGAAAACATTGTATGATGTTCGTCAACGAGCCATGCATGCACGTGGTGGACCGAGTTCACTTGCGGAATACTTGTAATATCTTTTTTGATTGCATCATAATCGATGTCTGGAGCAGCCTGCATCAAAATGTTGATCGTCTTTTGAATGATTGGCAGGGCTTCGTATGCAATGTAAAGGGCAACCAGAACTGAAACAACCGGATCAAGCCATTTAACATGCCAAAAGATCAAAATAATCCCGGTGATTACGACCCCAATTGATGACAGCGCATCCGCCAAAATATGAAGATAAGTTGCTTTAATATTTAAACTGTGGCGGCTTCCTGCGTGCAACAAGCCCGCTGATATAAAGTTGGCCAATAAACCGACAACCGCAACGACTGTCATAATATCACCGTTAACGTGATCCGGATGCATAAACCGTTTAACCGCTTCGATTACGATAAAAAGGGCAATTACGATCAGTAACCCCGCATTTAAGAGTGCTGATAAGATTTCAGCCCGGCGGTAACCAAACGTTCGCTGGGGCGTTTCAGGTTTAGTCGCAATTCGTTGCGCAATATAACTAATTACGATCGAAGCTGAATCACTTAAATTATGAAATGCATCAGAAAGCAAAGCTAAACTTCCTGAAAGAAGCCCACCTAAAATTTCAACAACGGTAATCAAAACGTTTAAAACCGTTACCCAGAAGAAACGGACTGTACTTACATTTTCAGTTTCCATTCAGATCCTCCTTTTCTTTAAGTTTCTAATTCCATAATACAGGCAAGATCAAAGCTAATCAATTAATGTTGATTGTTTCATAACAGTTTCTTTAATTGGCAAAAGTTATAAAAAGTTATAAAATGAAATCAAAGTTATAAAAAGTTATAAAACATTAATTAAAGTTATAAAAGGAGGTCCGCGATGAATCCGTTTAATCCAAACTTTGGAAAGGTACCGCAACTTTTCCTTGATCGTAATCAAATTGTTAACGAATATATTAGTGAGCTTGATTCAAATCTCGATTCTCCATTACAAACATCCGTCATTTACGGTGTTCGCGGTTCTGGAAAAACATCATTGTTGACAGACATTAGTAATCAGCTTCGTCAAAAAGGGCACTGGATTGTCATTGACTTAACAACTAACCAGGCCTTGATTCCAACTCTTACGTATAATCTTTACCAAGAAGCAACTTCAAAGTTTAAGCAATTGATCGGTAAATTAAAGAGCATCAAAGTTTCAGGGGTTGAATTTCAATTAAAAAATGATATTCCTCAAAGCATCCAGTATCAAATGATGCTGAAGCAAATTTTAAATCAGCTTGCTGAAAAGCATATCAAGGTCTTAGTTACCCTTGATGAAGTAAAGGCAACAAAAGAAGTCCGTGAATTTGCTTCATTATATCAATTACTAATTCGCGAAAATTTACCAATTGCACTTATCATGACCGGATTACCGGAAAATATTTCTGAATTACAAAATAACAGTGTTTTGACTTTTCTTTTAAGAAGTAACCGCATTGAACTCAGTCCGCTAAGTCATGAAGCGGTAATTAAGGCGTTCGCCGAAAAATTTAATGAAGGTAATCGTCAAGTCGCGAATCCGATTTTGCATCGGTTAACCCTTTTAACTCGCGGTTACGCTTATGCCTTCCAATTACTCGGGTATCTTGTATGGAAAAACAGTACCGCAGGGGATGTAATCAATGACCAACTGATTAACCGATTATTGCCTGAATATCAATTAGCCCTTAGTCGAAACGCATATACGAAAATTTACCAAGACTTGTCATACCAGGACCGTGAATTTGTCCGGGCAATGGCAAATAGCGCCGACGATAAAGTTAAAATGAAATATATCGGCGAACAGATGGAAAAGCCAAGCAATTACATTGCAAATTACCGCCAACGATTACTTGATAGTCAACTAATTCGGGTTGCCGGTTACGGCTACGTTTCATTTACGTTGCCGTTATTTAAAGATTTTGTTCAATGGTATGCTCAATATGACGATGCTGGGTTTTAATCAATCTCATCTGTGCTACAATCAAGTTAAACATCAAAGGAGGAACCTTTTATGATCGATCGGATCGAAAAATCAGCCTGTACATCTGTCATGGTTGGGAAAAAAGCATCATTAAACGGCTCAACGTTTATTGCCCGCAATGAAGATCGGCTCGTTGCCATCTATCCTAAGCGTTTTTTGATTCAACCTGCAGTCAGCGGTCGCAAAGAAGTTTACAAATCAACTTATAACAAACTTGAAGTGCCGTTACCTGAATCCGGCTACCGGTACTCTTCAACTCCCAACGTCACGATGGAAG
The DNA here is from genome assembly GCA_019120355.1 of Candidatus Ligilactobacillus faecavium. Lineage (GTDB taxonomy): Bacteria > Bacillota > Bacilli > Lactobacillales > Lactobacillaceae > Ligilactobacillus > Ligilactobacillus faecavium. Next base: position 6,672 of record DWVG01000061.1, on the reverse strand, counting down.
ATGGAATTAATGAAGAAGACGGCTTCAATGAAAAGGGCGTTGGTGAATCAGCAACCGAAAGTGTTTATGCCAACGAACGTGTCTTAGCATGCGATCCATATAACAAGAATGGATTAGCTGAAGATTCAATGACAACACTTGTCTTACCATTTATTAATTCTGCGCGTGAAGGGGTTCAATATTTAGGTAAATTAATTGCTAAATACGGGGCGGCTGAAGGAAATGGGATTCAATTCAACGACCGTGATGAAGTCTGGTATATGGAAATCGCAACCGGGCATCACTGGGTTGCTGTTCGGATTCCCGATGACTGCTATGCCGTTGCAGCCAACCAAATCGCAATCGAAGAAATCGACTTTAGTGATCCGGACAACTTTATGTGGTCTGACGGCATCCAAGAATTCGTTGAACAAAATCACTTAAATCCGGATGAAGGTCAATTCAATTTCCGCCATATTTTTGGAACGGATACTGAAAAAGACCACCATTACAATACACCACGGGTATGGTTCGCTCAACGGTACTTAAATCCTGAAATCAAGCAGGAACCTGAATCCCCAAATATGCCGTTTATCCGGAAACCGAGCCGAAAGCTTTCACTTGAAGATATTCAGTATATTTTAAAATCGCACTATAACGAAACAAAGTATGATCCGCTTGGAAACGGTGATTTGCGTGACCGGAAGAAATACCGGGCAATTTCACTTTCACGGACTGCCAACTCGCACATTCTTGAAATGCAACCAAATGGTGAAGGGGTTCAATGGCTTTCATTTGGTGTCCCTGCATTTTGCCCGCACATTCCGTTCTTTACGAACGCTAACGATACTGATCCTTCATACAGCGATACGCCCGTAAAGATGGATCTGCAAACTGACAGTGCTTACTGGTTGTATGAAACATTAGCAATGGTCGTTGAAAGCCACTATGCTGATTTCATTCAAGATGATTTAGATTTCCAGAAGGAACTTTCGCAATGGAGTCATGCTAAAGTCAACGAAATCAATGACTATGTTGCTGCTCATGCCTTAAAGGGTGAAGAACTGACTAAATTCTTGACGGATCAAAATCACGAAATTGTTGCGCATTGTAACCAACGGACAAAGGAATTTATCACGGAATTGATCACTCGCGGAACTGAATTATCCGGCTTAACATTCAAGATGGATCCCAATTTATAAAAATAGAATTGACGCTCACTGGGATTATCCAGTGAGATTTTTTGTAAAAAAATAAACACTTCAGCAAAGAATGGGTGTATTTTGAAAGTAGCTGGAGTGTTTATTAGTAATTTTAAATTGCAGAGATAAATCTCTATAAGTAGAGAATAACTAATTATGTAAAGGTTGTCAATAAAAACCGCATCTTTTTTTAAGAATTATCCCCGCCGTTGTTTCATTAAAAACTGAAAAGCGATTTAACATATAAAAAGCAGACTGCGACCAATGTCACAATCCGCTTTTAATTACCGCTTCAAGCATTTTACAAATTGCAGATCAAACGAATCAATAAATTTTTGGTTGTGTTCCACAATCAGCATTGTCGGTGATTTTTCTTTGATCAATGTCAAGATTTGTTGCTGGTTTTCAATATCTAAGTAATTTAATGGCTCGTCCCATAAATATAAGTTTGCTGGTTCAACCAAAGATTTCGCCAATGCGACTTTCTTTTGCTGTCCCTTACTCATCTGCTCAATTGGTAGATCAAACACTTCACGCGGCATCCCCAGCTTACGCAAAAGGTTCAAGATTTCATTGAAATTCAATCCATTCTGATCTGCAAGCTGCATAATCGTTCCGTTCAATTTTACCGATTGGCTCAAATAACTAATTTTAGCGTGCGAATTGACGTGAAAATCACCGGTCGAATTCATTTGAACCAGATTCAAAATAAACTTAAATAGCGTAGACTTTCCAATTCCATTCTGACCGGTAATGATCAGCTGCTCATTACGCTTTAAGGTAAACGTGACTGGAGCAAAAAGTGGGGAACCATACCCAAGTTGAAAATCTTTAAAAGATAAAACTTCGTCTTTTCTTGAAGGAATATAGTTGATCGTTAGCGGCGAAGTCTCGATTATATTATTGAAAAGTGCTTGTTTTTGCTTAATCTCCTGGTCAATTCGCTTTTGAATTGCCTTTGAGCGTTTCATCGAACGTTTTGCCCGGGCACTTGTAAAACCACTATGGCCAGTTCCGCCACTTCCTTTGACATGCGGGTTTCCATAGTTATCTTTTTCACGTTGCACAGCCCAGTTCTTCTTTTCGCGTGCTGTTTCACGTAACCGCGTGATTTCGTTTTTTAATTTTTGATTCTCTTCCAGACAATTTTGATCCTGATTTTCCTTTTCAACTTTATAGGTGTCAAAGTTTCCATGAAATTGTAAAATTGTATTTCGCTCAATTGATAAAACATGATCGATTATTTGATTAAGAAATGCAACATCATGACTTACAACAATAAATCCCTGTTTCTTGTGTTTTAAGTAATCCGCAACTTGTTTTCGACTTTTGCCGTCTAGATGGTTAGTCGGCTCATCAATTAATGGAAAAACGTCATCATTCTTAAAAAGGGTTGCCAGCTGAACCTTCGTTTGTTCGCCGCCACTTAATTCGGCATATGGCCGCCAAATCAACTCGTCTGAATTTGAATACATCTTTGACAGCTCCTTCTTTAATTCCCATTCTTCAATTGGATAGTTGTCCTGAATCGCCATAATTGTTGGATAAGAAGGGTAGTCAATTTTTAATGGAAAATATTGGAAAGTCGTCTGACGTTCAATTTGACCACCATTCGGGGCAAGTTCGCCGAGAAGTAATTTTAAAAAGGTCGTTTTTCCTTGGCCATTCCGTCCAAGTAATCCCAGCTTCCAATCAAGGCCGATGTTTAAATTTACCTTCTCGAAAAGGGGTGTAAGTTGACCATCATATGCGAAAGTTAAGTTTTTGACTTTAATGTCTGCCATTCTGATACTTCCTTTCAAAAAGGACCCGTACACTTTTACGTAATACAGGTCCAAATATCGTCAGGAAAATACCGTCATTTCAGGTTTAAAGCCGTGTATTACGATCAATTTTCAGAATTAAAAAAATGCACAAAAGTCCCGTTCAAAAATAAATTAAACAGTTATTTTTGCAAATTAATAATTCTAGAAAATCAATCGAAACACCTCCGAGTCAAGTTGTTAAATAAAGTATACCTTATTTTGCTTAAAATGTTTTATTACATTTTATTTTTATTTCGTCTTTATCAAATGTCATTTCAGATGTCTTTTTACTATTTATTCCATATTTCTTCGTATTCAGCTTCTTTAAAGCCAACCGTAATCCGGCTGTCATCAACCATAATTGGTCGTTTGATCAGCATGCCGTCATTTGATAAAACGGCACATGCTTCGGTGCATGACATCTCGTTGACTTTATCCTTTAATCCTTGTTGCCGATAATGCTGACCGCTCGTATTAAAGAACCGTTTTTGCGGTAAGTCCGTCATCTTCATCCATTTTTCAAGTTGCGCTGCAGATGGGGGATTTTTAACCAAATCATGCGGCGTATATTGAATATGGTGTTCATCAAGCCATTTCATTGCTTTCCGGCACGTTCCGCATCGCGGATAATAGTAAAAATCAGGCATTTTAGTCGACCTCCTCAATTAGTCATCAATGCTCATGCTTAAATCGATGTTTTGATTAGTTGAGTTAACAACTTGTTGGACTTTTTGCTGCAAAGCAGCCAATGCAGGCTGTCCTAAATATAATCGTACAGGAGGTTGTTCCATTGATGCAAGTTTCAAAATCACTTCAGCAACTAAAGCCGGATTGCCGTTTTGATTATGGTTTAAGTGAGCAAGTCCCGCCATTGTTTGTGAAACTGCAGGGTTATTATCCGTTTTATTTTCGGGTTCTCTCATTGATTCACCTAGAAATTCCGTCCGAACACCAGAAGGGCAAATTGCAGTAACGTGAATTCCGTCAGCGGCAACTTCATCTTGAAGGGCTTCGCTCATCATAATAACGGCCGCTTTCGTTGCTGAATAGATTCCTTGCGCCGGACCAGTGACCGTCCCTGAAATCGACGCTAAATTAATAATCGAACCTGAATTTTGCTTCTTCATTTGCGGCAAAACCGCTTGCGTAACTTCAAGCAGGCCAAAAACATTAACGTCAAAATTTGCCCGCACTTCATCCATTGCGACTTCGTCAAGCGCACCTAATAAAGCATAGCCGGCATTATTTACCAAAACGTCAATTCTTCCAAACCGATCAATAATTGAAGCAATTGCTTGATGAATGTCAGCTTCATTGAATTGCATTTCAACCGGATAAAAATTATCCAAAAGGCTTGAATCAGCTAATTTGCTAGCTACAATTTCTTTTAATTGAGCAGCATTTCGTGAAGTTGCTGCAACTTGATAATCATTTTGTAATCCCGCAATTGTCGTTGCCAATCCAATTCCTTTTGAAGCACCTGTAACGACCATTACTTTTTTCATATTTATTCGCTTCCTTATCACGTAGCAAAAAGAATTTTGCAAAATATATTTCGATTATCATAACAAAAAATAATCAGAATATCAATCGTGTTAATCAAAATGCAAATTAAAGTGTATAATAATTTTAATAACCAACATCAAAAGGATGAAATTTCAATGGAAATACACGACATTAGCAAGCTTGAACTTGCCATTTATTTTGGATTATCAATTATCATTAATAGCTTTGGGAACGCATTGACCGTTGCGCTGAACTTAGGAAGTCCATTATGGACCGCAACGTGTGTTAACGTCAGTCAAACGATTCATTGGTCGCTCGGAAACATCATGGTAATTTGGGGTGCATTATTGATCATTATTAATACCATTTTGATTCGTAAAATCGATTTAAAGCGCATTGGTAAAAGTATCATCTTTATGGTGTTATTTTCATACCTTGTAAGTTGGCTTAGCAGCATCTTAAAGCATTCATTAGTAATGACCATGAATTTGCCAATGAGAATTTTATTTGATTTGTTTGGTTTGGAATATGTTTAGTATCATTAGGTGTTTCAATGTACCAACGTGTAAACTGGATGCTGCATCCCGCAGATGATTTAATGCAGATCGTCCGGTTTAAGTTCTTTGACGGAAATTCAACCAAAGCAATGCTTGCAGTTTATTTACCAGCGATCATCATTGTTGCAATTACATTTTTAATCAGTCATCAAATTGTCGCAATCAACATCGGAACAATTTTTGGATTATTATTCCAAGGACCAATGATTGGAATTTGTGACCGGATTTGTTTTAAACGGTTAAAGCATCATAATTTAGATCACTAAGAACCCCTCTTTTGAGTTGCATACGTTGGTCATTAAAACTATAATTTTAATAACAGGTTAAATTGAACACCGGGCTATCCCCTTATCAAACTTTAGAAAGGATTTGTTTATGGATCACGATCGTTACTTACCATTAATTCAAACTGAACTCCAAAAACTTCCAGTTTATATCCGTGACTTTTATTTGCAAACTAACCATTCGATCACGACAATTTATCAATATTTAACTGAATTTCGGCGATTTTTTAATTGGCTGCGTGAAGCCGGTATTTCAGATGCGAACGAAAATCAAGCAATTCAAGTTGAAACGCTTGCTAAGCTGCGACGTTCAGACATTATGCTGTACATTGACTTTCTTAAGCATTCTAAAAACAAACAAGGACGCGTTAATTCGCCAACATCGATCAACCGGTCAATCAATGCATTACGGTCATTGTTTAAGTTTTTGACCGTTACAGCAGATACTGAAGACGGTAAGCCGTATTTTACCAATAACGTGATGCTCAAAATTGATTCATTAAATACCACGGAAACGTTAAATTACCGCGCTCACAATCTTGAAACGCACATGTATACTGGTGAACGGAAATATGAATTCATTGATTTTATCGAAAACGAATATGAAAAGAACTGTGACCCGCGTGCTTTAACTGCCTTTAAAAAGAATAAAGAACGTGATATTTGCATTGCAGCGATGATTCTCGGGACTGGAATTCGGGTTTCAGAAGCTGCCAATGTCAATGTTGACGACTTGCACCTTGAGGACGCAATGCTTGATGTTACACGAAAAGGCGGCATGCGGGACTCAGTTCCGATTGCACCATGGGTCGTTCAATACGTTGAACGCTATGCTAAGATCCGCCAAGACCGGTATAATCCGCCGAAGGATCAAAAAGCATTCTTTGTTACTGAGTATCACGGCGAGGTCCGACGCATCACGTATAATTCGATTGAAAAACTGATCAAAAAATATTCCACGGCGTTTGGTCATCCGTTAACGCCTCACAAATTGCGGCACACGCTTGCATCCGAATTATATGAAATCACCAAAGACCGGGTTCTAGTATCACAACAATTAGGACAAAAAGGGACATCCGCAACTGATTTGTATACCCACGTCAATCAGGAAGCTCAAAAAGATGCTTTGCGAAAATTAAAATAAGCCCTTTCGCCCTTCTTCTCTTGGTGCCCTTTCAAATTAGACATTAAAAAAGCTGAAGTCTTGATTGAAGTGCCCTACAATTGTTAGACAAAAAACTAATGATTGTGAGGCACTTTTTGTATGGTTAAATATAAACCTGAATTAAAGGCGCAGATTGTTCATGAATATCTTTCAACTGCACAGAGTATCAATGAT
>DWVG01000060.1 GCA_019120355.1 Candidatus Ligilactobacillus faecavium | reverse complement strand
CCGAAAATTTTAAGTGAGGGAATGAATTTTGCCTTTAAATCGTATATACTTATTTAGAAAGACTTTTTTATGGAGATGGGTTTATGGCACAGCTTTTTTTCCGTTATGGCGCAATGAACAGCGGCAAAACGATTGAGATCCTTAAAGTTGCTCACAACTATGAGGAACAGCACAAGCACGTTGTGATTTTAACAAGCGGGCTGGATAACCGGGATGAAGTCGGATATGTTTCAAGCCGAATCGGGTTGCGACGGCCGGCAATTCCAATTTTTGATGAAACAGATGTATATGAAATTGTTGCTTCAAAGCAGGACATCGACTGTGTATTAGTTGATGAGGCACAATTTTTGAAAAAGCATCACGTAATTGAATTGACCCGAATCGTTGATGAGTTAGGGATTCCGGTGATGACATTCGGCTTAAAAAATGACTTTCGGAATCAGTTATTTGAAGGGTCCGAATATCTATTGCTGTATGCTGATAAAATCGAAGAAATGAAGACCATTTGCTGGTTCTGTGCCAAAAAAGCAACCATGAACCTTCGAATCCACAATGGCAAGCCGGTTTATGACGGCGAGCAGATTATGATCGGCGGCAACGAAGCATATTTCCCGGTTTGTCGGAAACACTACGTTAACCCGCCGCTGGAAGAGATCCGCAAAGATATTGAAGAATAATACTTAATGGAGGACAAGATGGATAAGTTATTTGATCGTTTACAAATGCTTGAAGACCGTTACGAAGAGCTCGGCGAATTGCTTTCCGATCCGGATGTGATTGCTGATACGCAACGGTTCACCAAGCTTTCAAAGGAAATGGCCGATTTGCGCGAAACCGTTGAAAAGTACAACCAATATAAAAAGGTTACGCAGCAGATCAAAGATGATGAAGAAATGTTGAATGCAGGTTTAGATGATGAAGAAATGGCATCAATGGTCAAGGATGAACTGACAGATTCAAAGGCTGAAAAGGAAAAGCTTGAAGAAGAAATCAAGATTCTTTTGATTCCAAAGGACCCGAATGATGAAAAGAACATCATCATGGAAATCCGGGGAGCTGCCGGCGGGGATGAAGCAAGCTTGTTTGCAGCGGATTTATACAACATGTATACCCGCTATGCTGAAAAGCAAGGCTGGTCAGTTCAAATCGTTGATAAAACTCCAACCGAAGTCGGCGGGTTCAAGCAAGTCGTATTGCTGATCAACGGGAAAAACGTTTATTCAAAATTAAAATATGAAAGCGGCGCTCACCGGGTTCAACGGGTTCCCGTTACTGAATCAGCTGGCCGGGTTCATACTTCAACCGCAACGGTCGGGGTAATGCCTGAAGAAGAAGACGTTGAAATCGAAATTGATCCAAAGGATATTCGGGTTGACGTATTCCGGTCATCAGGTGCCGGTGGTCAGCACATCAATAAGACTTCATCAGCTGTTCGGATGACCCACTTGCCAACCGGAATCGTGGTTTCAATGCAAGACCAGCGTTCACAGCAACAAAATCGTGAAAAGGCGATGCAGATTTTGAAAGCCCGGGTTTACGACTACTACAAGACTCAAGAACAAAGTGAATACGATGAAAACCGGAAGTCAGCCATTGGGACTGGTGACCGGTCAGAACGAATTCGGACATATAATTACCCGCAAAACCGGGTTACGGATCACCGGATCGGATTGACCTTGAATAAGTTGGATAAGATCATGAACGGTGATTTGGATGACATTATTGATGCGTTAGTATTGTATGATCAAACTAAGGCATTGGAGAAATTGCAAAATGAATAATGCAGTAAATTATTTTAAGGCCCGTCAATGGGCTTTTTCTTTTATTGAAGCGCACGGATTGGAAACTGATGCCGCTGATTTACTGTTGTGCGATCAGATGGGGTGGAACGAAGCTCAGTTACTAATGCATTTTCGTGACCCGATGCCAGCTGAAGCATGGCAGCAGTATCAGACAAACGTTCAACGGTTTGTTGATGGTTGGCCGGCTCAATATCTTACGGGCAAGGCGTATTTTTACGGCTTGCAGCTTAAAGTGACGGAAGCAACCTTGATTCCACGCCCGGAAACAGAGGAATTGGTTGATTGGATCTTAGCAGATTATGATGAGCAGCCGCTCAAACTGCTTGATGTCGGCACTGGAACGGGCGCAATCGGTTTAGCGCTTAAATCCGAACGGCCAAATTGGGACGTAACTTTAAGCGACATTTCAGCTGATGCGCTGACGGTTGCCAACCAGAATGCGACGGCGCTGAATGAATCTGTCAGGTTTGTCCAAAGCAATCTTTTGAATGATGTGGATGGGAAATACGATGTGATCGTTTCAAATCCGCCTTATATTGCGGAAGACGAGCGCAAGTATATGGATTGCAGTGTTTTAGAACACGAACCGGAAATTGCGTTATTTGCACCGCATCACGGTTTGGCAATTTACCAGCGAATTGCTGCAGAATGTACCCCGAATTTAAAACCGCATGCCCGAATGTACTTTGAAATCGGGTTTCATCAAGGACAAGCGGTCAAACAGATCTTTGAAAAACAGTTTCCGCAGGCAAACGTTGAAGTCCGTCAGGATATCAATCAGCATGACCGGATGGTGCGAGTCAAATTATAAGAAAGGAAATCAAACGAATGGAAATTACTAAAATTTATAAACCAGATGAAGTTGCACAAGCAGCCAAAGAAATTCAACTTGGAGAATTAATCGCATTTCCAACTGAAACCGTTTATGGATTAGGAGCCGATGCAACGAACGAAAAGGCTGTTCGCCGGGTTTTTCAGGCTAAAGGCCGGCCGGCAGATAATCCATTAAACGTCACGGTTTGTTCAACGGCAATGGTTGAACGGTTTGTCGGGAAGATCAATGAATGGGGACAAAAGCTGATCAAGCAATTTTGGCCAGGCCCGTTGACGCTGATTTTTAAAACTTTGCCGCATGCGTTAGCACCAGTCGTTACGGGCGGGTTACCAACCGCTGCTTTTCGGATGCCCGATAATCAAGTAACATTGAAAATGATCGAATTGGCAGAAACCCCAATCGTTGGTCCGTCTGCCAATTCATCGGGGAAGCCTAGTCCGACGACCGCTGAACATGTCTTTCATGATATGGAAGGCAAGATTGCGGGCATTGTTGATGATGGTCCAACCGCAGTCGGCGTTGAATCAACGATCATTGATTTAAGCGGGGACACGCCGATTATTATTCGTCCAGGGGCAATCAGTACGAAAGAAATTGAAGATGTCCTTGGAATGAAAGTTTTACTGAAGGACAGCAAGGATGCGGCTCCGGCAGCCAAATACAAGCATTATAATCCGGATGCTCAAGTTTTGATGGTTAATGACCAAGATTGGGATCAAGTTGATCAGTGGCTTAAGAATCAGGACCAAAAGGTAGCGGTAATGGCAACGGATAAGGTGTTAGCTTCGCTTTCAAATGCTGAACTTCAATTCAGCTTAGGCCAAGATGTGCAATCAGCAAGCAAAGAATTTTTTGCAGGTATCCGGCATTTAGATAACGATGAACATGCCAAAATGATCCTCGTTCAAAAGTTTCCAACAACCGGTTTAGGGGAAGCCTACATGAACCGCTTGGAGAAAGCCAGCGGAAATCAAACTTGGGGTTTAGAGTAGCAAAATTATTCAATATCCGATAAAATAGGACTGAATAAAAATTAAAGGAGATGTTTGAAATGGGAAAATTTGAAGTTTTAGATCACCCATTAATTCAACACAAATTAACGATTATTCGAAACAAGGATTGCGGAACACGGGAATTTCGGGAGGTTGTCAACGAAATTGCCGAATTGATGGTTTACGAAGTTTGCCGTGACATGCCGCTTGAAGATATTGAGGTTGAAACCCCAGTTGCAACGGCCGTTGAAAAACGGTTAGCTGGTAAAAAAGTCGTTGTCGTTCCAATTTTACGGGCTGGACTCGGAATGGTCGACGGCGTTCTTGAATTATTACCAGCCGCAAAGGTCGGTCACATCGGAATGTATCGGGATGAAGAAACACTTCAACCGCACGAATATTTTGTTAAAATGCCAGATCACCTTGATAAGCGGGAAATGATCATTGTTGATCCAATGTTAGCAACTGGCGGTTCAGCCATTGCAGCCGTTGATGCATTGAAGAAGCGGGGAGCTAAATCGATTCGGTTTGTCTGCTTAGTTGCTGCTCCAGAAGGGGTCAAAGCTTTGCGGGAAGCTCACCCGGACATCGACGTTTACGCTGCTGCATTGGATGATCACTTAAACGAAAATGGCTACATTGTTCCCGGATTAGGGGATGCCGGCGATCGGCTCTTTGGAACAAAATAATAGCTGAATATTATAGTTGTTAATTAATCTATAAATTCTATTAATAAAGTTTAAGAAAATCAAAATGTGATTATACCGCGACTTTTTTATGACCATTTATATTTATAAAACGTTTACATTAATTTTTTAAAATACGTTTAATTGGTGGTGTTACGCCGTTAAATTGGTTTTGTATTTAATAAAAATGGTGGTATGATGAAAAATGTATTCAGAGATTGTCCATCTTTGGATCGAAATCATTTTAAGGTTCGACCGTAATGTTTTCAACCTTATTACAATTGGAAAGAGGTGAGACTTGGTGTTTGATGACGGAAGTAAAATTGTCAAGCTATTCGGGCTCTCATTTAACGTCGGGAACTGTGTCGCCGGACTTGTTACAGCAATTATTGTATGTGCCGTTTTAATTTGGCTTTCACGCAACCTGCAGATGAAGCCGACCGGCAAGCAGAATATTCTCGAATGGATCGTTGATTTTACAAATGGAATTGTAAAGTCAGCGATTCCGAGTGCTCAGGGAAGTAACTATGGATTACTTGCGTTTTTACTCTTTGTATTTATTTTTGTTGCTAACCAATTAGGATTGATCATCCAGTTTGTAATTGGGGATGTTACATATATAAAGAGTCCAACTGCTTCGCCAATGACGACATTAACGTTGGCATTTATGGTTCTTGTTATTTCACATATTGCTGGGGTTAACCGTTTTGGGTTTAAAGGGTATGTCAAAAATACATTTTTAAGTCCAATGCCAGTACTGTTTCCAATTAAGATTTTAGAGCAATTTACAAACTTCATTACCCTTGCTCTTCGTCTTTATGGTAACATCTATGCTGGTGAAGTATTACTTAAGTTAGTTTTCCAAATGGCTCAATCTCATGGGATTTTAACATTTATCCCAGCAATGCCATTAGAAATGATTTGGCAAGGATTCTCCGTCTTTATTGGAGCAATTCAAGCCTATGTCTTTGTAACATTGGCAATGGTTTACATTTCACAAAAGGTCGAAAAAGAGGCCTGATATTTTAAGGAGGAATTATATTATGACAGGTTTAGCATTATTAGGTGCAGGGATTGCTGCGGGACTTGCTGCGATTGGTACTGGTGTTGGTAACGGAATGGTTATTTCAAAGATGTTGGAATCAATGGCTCGTCAGCCAGAATTAAGTGGTCAATTACGGACAAACATGTTCATTGGTGTTGGTTTGATCGAAGCTGTCCCGATTATTGCAATCGTTATTGCGTTCATGTTGCTAGTTAAATAACGATCTTTCATGAAATCCATAACGGATAGGAGGTGTCAATAGATGTATTCGACATTTTTACTTGGTGATGCAGGGGTACAATGGGGGGATTTCCTCTTCTACCTTATTATGTTCATTATCATGTTGCTGATCGTTAAGCACTTTGCATGGGGTCCTGTCACAAAGATGATGGATAAACGTGCAACGAAGATTTCAAACGACATTGATTCTGCTGAAAAGGCCCGGAAAGAAGCTGAAGACCTTGCTGCAAAACGGCAAACGGCTTTGGAAAACTCACGGACAGAAGCCGCTGGAATCATTGACCGCGCAAAACAAAACGGTGAACAACAAAAAACTTCAATTGTAAATGCTGCAAATGAAGAAGTTAAAACAATGAAGGCTAATGCCAAGAAAGATATTCAACAAGAAAAGCAAGATGCTTTATCAAGTGTAAAGAACGATGTCGCTGAATTATCTATTGAAATTGCTTCGAAGATTATTCAAAAAGAACTAACACCTGAAAGTCAAAAGGAATTAGTTGATTCATATATTGAAGGGTTGGGAAAGCAAAATGGCAATAGATAATGCAACAATTGCACGTCGTTATGGCAATGCCCTTTTTGAAGTTGCTCAAGATCAAAATTCACTTGCTGAAACGGCAGCTGAGTTAAATGAATTAAAAGCAGCTTTAAATCAAGAACCTGGATTTGTTAACTTTATGACAAGTCCGCAAATCGATGAGAAAGCAAAGAAAGATACTCTTTCTGCGTTAACTGCAAATGCTTCAGCATTGGTTTCTAATCTGCTCAACATGTTATTTGACTACCGGCGGATCAGTAACTTAGAAGCAATCATCGATGAATTTAACAGATTTTATGATCAAGACCGCAAAGTCGTTCGGGCCGTTGTACGGACAGCCGTTGAATTAGATGATCAACAAAAGGATACTCTTGCAAAGAAGTTTGCTGAGGTTGAAGGTGCAAACCAAGTTATCTTGGATGCAAAGGTTGATCCATCGATCATTGGCGGGGTTGTCATGCAATCTGAAAGTCATATTTATGACGGTTCGATTAAGACGAAGCTTGAAAAGATCAAGCGTCTGTTACTAAAACGTTAAAGAGGTGAGACTTTTATGAGCATTAAGGCTGAGGAAATCAGTGCTCTTATTAAGAAACAATTAGCAGATTATAAAGATGAATTATCTGTTGATGAAGTTGGTACTGTTACTTATGTTGGTGATGGTATTGCTCGTGCTAACGGTCTCGATAATGCCTTGTCTGGTGAATTGGTAGAGTTCCAAAATGGAGTATTCGGTATGGCTCAAAACTTGGAATCAACAGATGTTGGGATCGTTGTTTTGGGTGACTACAAGGGAATCCGCGAAGGTGATACTGTTAAGCGGACTGGCCGGATCATGGAAGTTCCTGTTGGGGACGCATTGATCGGGCGGGTCGTAAACCCATTAGGACAACCAATTGATGGATTAGGCGAAATTAAAACCGATAAGACACGTCCAGTAGAACGGAAAGCTCCGGGTGTTATGGAACGGCAATCTGTTTCAGAACCGCTTCAAACTGGGATCAAAGCGATCGATGCTTTAGTTCCGATTGGTCGGGGTCAGCGTGAATTGATTATCGGTGATCGGAAGACTGGGAAGACATCATTGGCAATCGATACGATCTTAAACCAAAAAGATCAAGATATGATTTGTATCTACGTTGCGATTGGACAGAAGGAATCAACAGTTCGCGAACAAGTTGAAACATTACGCAAGTTTGGCGCAATGGACTACACAATCGTTGTTTCAGCTGGTCCTTCAGAACCTGCTCCAATGCTTTACATCGCTCCATATGCTGGAGCCGCAATGGGTGAAGAATTCATGTTCAACGGCAAACACGTTTTGATCGTTTATGATGATTTAACAAAGCAGGCTGATGCTTATCGTGAACTTTCATTGATCTTAAGAAGACCTCCTGGCCGTGAAGCTTACCCAGGTGACGTTTTCTACCTGCACTCACGTTTGCTCGAACGCGCTGCTAAGTTAAGTGATGAACTTGGTGGCGGATCAATGACTGCTTTGCCATTCATCGAAACAAAAGCCGGGGACGTTTCAGCATACATTCCAACTAACGTTATCTCGATCACTGATGGACAGATTTTCTTGGACAGTGATAAGTTCTATGCTGGGGTTCGTCCTGCGATCGATGCCGGAACTTCGGTTTCACGTGTTGGTGGTGACGCTCAGATCAAAGCTATGAAGAAAGTTGCCGGAACACTACGTTTGGACTTAGCTTCATATGCTGAATTGGAATCATTTACTCAATTCGGTTCTGACTTGGACGAAGCTACGCAAGCTAAGTTGAATCGTGGTCGTCGGACAATTGAAGTTTTGAAGCAACCGTTACATAAACCACTTCCTGTTGAAAAACAAGTTGTAATCCTTTATGCATTGACTCACGGCTTCTTAGACTCAGTTGTGATCGATGATATTACGAAGTTCCAAGATGGATTGTTTGACTACTTCGACAATAATCACAAAGACTTGCTTGACGAAATTAAGAAGACTGGTCAATTACCAGATACAGCAAAACTTGATGCTGCAATCAAGGATTATGCTGATACTTTCCAAGCAAGCAACAAATAGAAAGGGTGGTGAAGGCTGATGGCTGGTTCATTACAAAGTGTTAAGCGTCGGATCAATTCGACCAAGAAAACACAACAAATCACAAATGCCATGCAAATGGTATCAACTGTAAAATTGAATCAAATTCAAAGACATACAGCAAGTTATCAAGTCTATGCCGCCAAGATTCGGAGTGTAATCACTCATCTTGCTAAATCACACTTATTAGATAGTATCTCAGTAAGCAGCTCATCAAAGAAGAGCGATGATCCGATGAGTTCATTGGGAATGTTGCAACAACGTCCGGTCAAGAAGGTCGGAATCGTTGTGATCACATCAGATCGGGGCTTAGTTGGAAGCTACAACAGTACGGTATTAAAACAAACAATGACGTTGATTGATAACGTAAGCAAAGCTGACAACAAGAAAGATGACATTGTGATCTTAGCAATCGGTTCAACTGGTGCAGATTTCTTTAAACAACGCGGATTTAACATCGGATACGAATATCAAGGTGTTAATGATGTACCGAAATTTAAAGAAGTTCGGCCAATTGTTCAAGCAATCGTTACGATGTTTACAAGCGGAGCATTCGACAAATTATACGTTTGTTACAACCACTTTGTAAACACCTTAACGTCAGAATTCCGTGCTGAACAAATGCTTCCAATTACTGCTGAAAATGTTGGTGATTTGGAAAATGACGGACTTGAAGAAGCTAAAGAAGGCCAAATAGCTCCAGCATACGATGCTGAACCTTCTCAAAATGCAATCTTGGAAGTTGTTTTGCCGCAATATGCTGAAAGCTTAGTATACGGTGCAATTTTGGATGCCAAGACATCCGAACATGCTTCAAGTTCAACAGCCATGAAATCTGCTTCAGATAACGCAGATGACATTATTTCAACCTTGCAATTGCAATACAACCGGGCACGGCAGAGTGCAATTACAACTGAAATTACTGAAATTACAGGTGCTCAAGCTGCCTTAGAATAAAATTAGGAGGAATTACGAATGAGTTCTGGTAAAGTAGTACAAGTTATCGGACCTGTTGTTGACGTTGAATTTCCTCTAAATGAATCTTTACCTGAAATTGACAACGCGCTTCACGTAAAACGTGAAGATGGTTCAGACTTGGTTCTTGAAGTTGCCCTTGAATTAGGGGACGGAGTTATGCGGACTGTTGCCATGGATTCAACTGATGGGTTGAAGCGTGGTGCAGAAGTTACTGACTCAGGTTCATCAATTTCTGTTCCAGTTGGTAAAGATACTTTAGGACGGGTATTTAACGTTTTAGGTGACACGATCGATAACGGTCCTAAATTTAGTGAAGATCATCGTCGTGATCCAATTCACCGCAATGCTCCAGCATACGATCAATTGAATCCAGGGACTGAAGTTTTGGAAACGGGGATCAAGGTTATTGATTTGCTTGCTCCGTACATTAGAGGCGGAAAGATTGGTTTGTTCGGTGGTGCCGGTGTTGGGAAGACTGTTTTAATTCAAGAGTTAATTCACAACATTGCTGAAGAACACAGCGGGATCTCAGTATTTACCGGTGTTGGTGAACGGACACGTGAAGGAAACGACCTTTACTTTGAAATGAAGGAATCAGGCGTTTTAGATAAAACAGCCATGGTATTCGGTCAAATGAACGAACCGCCTGGTGCCCGGATGCGGGTTGCTTTGACTGGTTTAACAATTGCTGAATACTTCCGTGACGTTGAAGGACAAGACGTTTTGCTCTTCATCGATAACATTTTCCGGTTCACTCAGGCTGGTTCAGAAGTTTCAGCCTTGCTTGGACGGATTCCTTCAGCCGTAGGTTACCAACCAACCTTAGCTACTGAAATGGGTCAATTACAGGAACGGATCACTTCAACTAAGAAGGGTTCAATCACTTCAATTCAAGCGGTTTATGTTCCTGCCGATGACTATACTGACCCTGCTCCAGCAACCACTTTCGCTCACTTGGATGCTACAACTAACTTGGAACGTTCATTGACACAACAAGGAATCTACCCAGCTGTAGACCCGCTTGCTTCAACATCAAGTGCGCTGGCTCCTGAAATTGTTGGTGAAGAACATTACCAAGTAGCAACCGAAGTTCAACACGTATTGCAACGTTATCGTGAATTGCAAGATATCATTTCAATTCTTGGAATGGATGAATTATCTGATGAAGAAAAATTAACGGTTGCACGTGCACGGCGGATCCAATTGTTCTTATCACAAAACTTCCACGTTGCTGCTAAGTTCAATGGATTCCCGGGATCATACGTAACAGTTGAACAAACCGTTCAAGGATTCAAGGAAATTCTTGAAGGAAAGTATGATGATCTTCCAGAAGAAGCATTTCGGAGTGTCGGAACAATTGAAGATGTTGTAAAGAAAGCTAAGAAATTGGCAGCTAATGCTTAAGGAGGGAACGTCAAATGAGTGACAAACCTGAATTAACAGTATCTGTTGTAACTCCAGATGGTGAAGTTTATGAAAACAAGACTACTTTGGCAATCTGTAAGACTGCTGAAGGTGAACTTGGAATTATGCCGAACCATACTCCTGTGTTAGCTTCATTGGCAATCGATGAAGTGCGGGTCAAGACTGGAGAAGATCAATATGATGAAATTGCCATTGGCGGTGGATTCTTAGAATTTTCAAATAACGTCCTTTCAATCGTTGCTTCAGCAGCCGAAAGAAAAGAAAATATTGATACATCACGGGCAGAACGTGCACGCGATCGAGCTAAAGAACGGATCGAAAAGGCACAAAATGAACATGATGCAAAAGAATTAAAACGGGCTGAAATTTCATTAAAACGGGCTTTAAACCGAATCAAAGTTTCTGGTCATTAATGAAATTGGGCTTTTAACTAAACATAGAGGCTATGATGAAAGTCATAGCCTCTTTTTCTATAATTTAATCAATTTAATTACGAATATTAAGTTAATCTAAAAATTAATGTTATTTGATATAAAAGGGTGTATATTAATTAGGTATGCAAGATATACTTATCATTAATATTGTTATTTAAAAGACAGTTATGATATTATAATTGCGAACTGAGAGGTGAGGGGTTAATGAGACAAATTGGATTAAACGCGTTACTGACGATCATCAGCAACTTTACTTTTATCCTGATCACATTTAAAATCTTGCGCGATTTGCGCTTGGATTACTATGTTAATAAGGAACGGCAACGGACTTTTCGGCTGTTTCTGATTTTAGTTTCAACGGCTCTAGGCTTCTTAGTAAGTCAATTTTTCCTAAACTTCATCGATAGTGTACGAAATTTAGGATATCTATTGTAATGGAGGATTCGACTTGGAAAAAATTATTGTTCGTGGCGGAAACAAGTTAAATGGAACGGTTGAAATTGAAGGAGCAAAAAATGCGGTTTTGCCAATTTTAGCTGCATCAATTCTTCCGACTGAAGGCCGCACTGTTTTACATAACGTTCCGATTTTATCAGACGTATTTACAATGAATAATGTGATCCGCTTTTTAAATGTTAAAGTTGGATTTGATGAAGATCAAAAAGAAATTACGGTTGATTCAACCGATGAATTATCATATGAAGCACCATTCAAATATGTTTCAAAGATGCGGGCTTCGATCGTTGTTTTAGGTCCGCTCTTGGCCCGGGTTAAACATGCGAAGGTTGCAATGCCGGGCGGATGTGCAATTGGTTCCCGGCCGATTGATTTACATTTAAAGGGATTGGAAGCAATGGGGGCCAAGATCATCCGCAACGATGGTTACATTGAAGCAACGACCGATGGATTAAAGGGAGCAAATATTTACCTTGATTTTCCAAGTGTTGGTGCAACCCAAAACATTATGATGGCCGCAACCTTAGCCAAGGGAACAACGATTATTGAAAACGTTGCCCGGGAACCTGAAATCGTTGATCTTGCCAACTTCTTAAATAAGATGGGGGC